>JBBQXI010000065.1:0-12950 GCA_038209805.1 Bacteroidales bacterium
CGAAAAAGCAACAATCTATCAGCGCGAAGATGGCATGTATATTATTTTTGATGAAGAACAGCGTGGAATTACTTCCGGACAATTTGCAGCTTGGTACGAAGGTGACCAACTAATCGGATCAGGAGTAATCGCCTGACGTGAAAGGGTCATTCGTCATTAGAAAATTGGCCGAATGCTCGATCCTGATCACTTTTCACTTTTTCTATTACCTAATGCCTGATGACCTTTTTCTTTTTCTGTATCTTTAGAGCCTAAAAACATAATTTATGATCAGATCGATGACTGGATTCGGGAAGACCGAATTCGAAGTGGGAACTAAAAAAATTACATTAGAAATTAAATCGCTTAACAGCAAACAACTCGATATAAATACCCGTGTACCTTCGATGTACCGCGAGAAAGACCTCGAAATTCGCCGGTTAATATCCGAAACACTGACCCGAGGTAAAGTTGATTTTGCCATTTATCTCGACAACCTGGGAACCGAAAGTACATCTCGTATTAATGCTGCAATCATCAAAGATTACTATGGTCAACTAAAAGCTGTTCATCGCGAATTGGGACTCACAATTAACGAATCGATCATGCAGAGCATCATGCGCCTACCCGAAACGGTTAAAATGGTGTACGATGAATTGGACGAAACCGAATGGCTAACAGTTCGCGAGAATTTGGTTAAAACCCTTGAAAATCTGAATACTTTCCGCGATCAGGAAGGACTGGCGCTTAAAGTCGATATTGATGCCAACATTGCCAACATTCTCGATTTATTGAATCAGGTTGAGCCTTTCGAAACTCAGCTCATGGAAAATGTGAAAACCAAAATCAAAGAAAGTCTGGATGCTCTTCAGTTGAATGGAAGTCTGGATAAAAATCGCTTTGAGCAGGAACTGATTTATTACATGGAAAAGTTGGATATCAACGAAGAGAAAGTACGTTTGGCCAACCATTGCAGTTACTTCACTGAAACCATGAACGAAGACGAACCTTCCGGACGGAAGCTCGGTTTTATCGCTCAGGAAATTGGTCGTGAAATCAACACACTCGGTTCAAAAGCCAATGAGAGCAACCTTCAGCGCATCGTGGTTCAGATGAAAGACAATCTGGAAAAGATAAAAGAACAGGTTTTGAATGTTCTATAAAAAGTGATTGATATGGTATCCGAAAACAAATACATAAAGCAACTACAAACCAATTTAAGCAAGATTGATCCTTATCTGGTTTTATTGTTTGGATCGTATGCCTACGGAACGCCCGATCCTGATAGCGATTTAGATGTTTTTGTTGTTCTGAACGATCAAAGTATGCCAATCACTTTTAAGGAAAAACAGGAATTGTATTTAAAAGTCAGTTCTTTAACCCGTCCGGTTGCAAAGCAGATACCTATTGATTTGATGGTGTTTACGCTACCTATGTTCGAGCAATTTAAACTGGCGAACACCAATTTCTCAGAGGAAATTCTCACTAAAGGAATCGTTATTTATGAAAGCAAGCACCAAACAATGGCTTGAATTTGCCCAAACAGATTTACGCAGTTGTGAGAACAACCTGAGCGATGAATTTGTGACCAACGTTGTTGCTTTTCACGCACAGCAGGCCGTCGAAAGAGCATTTAAAGCTTTGATCGAAGAAAAAGGAATTCGAATGTCACCTATTCATAATCTAACAAGATTGTATGCACTAACTCAGTCTATCAAGTCAGAAAATAAATAAACACGAATACTAGGTTCATGAATCAGGGGAAACTCATCATATTTTCAGCGCCATCGGGTGCAGGTAAAACGACTATTGTTCGCCATTTACTCGAACAAAATCTTAACCTTGAATTCTCCATATCGGCCACTAGTCGCGGAATGCGCCACACTGAAACCGACGGGAAAGACTATTATTTCCTAACTCCGGAAGAATTCAGAAACAAAATTGACAATGACGAATTTCTGGAATGGGAAGAAGTTTACGCCGGAACGTATTATGGAACTTTAAAATCGGAAGTCGAACGAATTCGTGCGAATGGCCAAAATGTAATATTTGATGTGGATGTGATTGGCGGGTGCAACATCAAAAAGGTTTATGGCGATGAAGCGCTTGCTGTTTTTGTACAACCACCTTCGGTTGAAGAATTGCGCAACAGGCTGGTTTCGCGTTGCACTGACACTTCAGAAGTAATTGAAAAGCGGGTTGCAAAAGCCGAATATGAATTGACTTTTGCAAATCAATTCGATGTGATTGTGGTGAATGAAGATCTCGGAAGTGCTTTAGTTGAGGCGGAAGATTGCATCCGAAAATTTATTGCAAATTCATAAGAGTATCGTCACCCTGAACTTGTTTCAGGGTCTAAAATAGATAAAGATGCTGAAACAAGTTCAGCATGACTTTTAAACAACTGTAGCGATATGATTAAAACCGGACTTTATTTTGGCTCCTTCAACCCCATACATGTTGGGCACATGGCCATCGCCAATTACATGGTCGAATACACCGATATCGATCAACTTTGGTTTGTGGTGAGTCCGCAAAATCCACTGAAAAAGAAAAAAACCTTGCTCGACGACTATCATCGTCTTGAATTGGTAAACCGCGCCATTGGTGACGATTTGCGTTTCCGGGCATCGAAAGTTGAATTTGGTTTACCTAAACCATCATACACCATCGACACATTGGCATATTTGAGTGAAAAATATCCAACACACCAATTCTTTATCCTGATGGGCTCCGATAATCTGGAAAACATTCACAAATGGAAAAATGCTGATGTTTTATTGGCCAATTACGACATCATTGTTTATCCACGCCCTGGCTTTAATCCCGAAAGTGCCGAGAAATATTCCCGTGTTCAGATTGCAAATGCGCCGCTGATGGAATTATCCTCTACTTTTATCCGCGATTCTATTAAAGAGGGAAAAGATATCCGTCATTTCCTACCATACCGAAGCTGGGACTATTTGCAGCAAATGAACTTCTATAAAAAGTAGAGAAAATCTTGAATCTTGAGTATCAAATGGCGAGTGAAAAAACAATCGCAATGATAATTCGACAAATAGCTTCTTTTTATTCAAGACTCAAGATTTGAAATTCAAGATTTCTTGAAACTCATCCAGATATTTCTATATTTGCATATGTTTTTAATGCTCCGAGTTTTAGACACTAAGTGCTTTGCATAAGTTTCTAAAAACCGATGGGTTGCAAGCAGAAACGCTTCAGCCTCCCGATTTTCACTGATGTGGAATGAATTGGAAAGGAGAACTCCGACTACCCAGTTTTGTGGCTTGTCTACGATTTTCTCCTACATGCAACTGTATTTAAGCCGAAAGAATGGATTTAAAATTTAAAGATTTATTGCTCGTCTCAGGCTCCGGACGAAATGTTGGAAAAACGACTTTTATTTGCGACGTAATTGCAAGCAGTCCACTGAAGAAGATGGCTGCCATTAAAATTACACCTCATTTTCATGAGTCAGATAAAGGTTTAATCCCGATTGTGGAGAACAGCAATTTCCGGATTTATGAGGAAACTAATTATACATCAGTTAAAGATACTTCGCGCTATTTACGAGCCGGAGCAGAAAGATCCTATTTTATTCAAACAACCGATGATTATTTGAAAGAAGCTTTCCAACTAACTTCAGTTCTGTTAGATCCCGATCTGCCTTTTATAGTCGAATCGGCCAGATTGCGCCACATCCTGGTTCCTGAACTTTTTGTATTTATACAAGGAAGTGACTCGATTGAAAAACCTTGGGCTATAGAAATGCGGCAACTGGCCGACACCACGGTATTTTCTGACGGTGAAGAATTTAGCTTTAATCCACGACACGTATATTTTCATAAATTCTGGAAAATTGATGAGCATGATTACGCTTGAACAAGCCCTTGAAATAGCTTTTTCGAAAACTCAATTATTGGGTACCGAAAATATAGATTTTTTGCAATCGTCCGGATGTATTTTGGCTCAGGATGTTTTTGCCGATGCCGACATGCCACCCTTCAACAAATCGGCAATGGATGGCTATGCTTGCCGCAGAGCTGATTTGGATCAGGAACTTACGGTCGTTGAGATCATTCCTGCCGGATCCACTCCAACAAAAAGCATTGCTTCGGGCCAATGTTCCAAAATCATGACTGGCGCTCAGGTTCCTGACGGCGCTGATACTGTATTTATGGTTGAATATTCGAGTGAGACTATTGCTGGAAAAATAAAGTTTACAGGAGAAAAAACCAATTCGAACATTTGCCTGAAAGGCGAGGATTTGAAAGAAAGTGACTTGGTGATTAAGGCTGGAACAATGTTGAACCCGCAGCACATTGCCATGCTGGCATCTGTTGGGTGCACCAATCCGTTGGTATTTCAAAAGCCGCAGGTGGGCATTATTTCAACCGGATCAGAACTGGTTAATCCTGAAGTTACACCACGATCATCACAAATTCGCAATTCGAATGGTCCTCAGCTTTTTGCTCAGGCCGCAAAATATGGGTTTCCGGTAAATTACTACGGAATTGTACCCGACGACGAAAAATTGACCACCAAAATCATCGAAAAATCGGTAGTTGAAAATGATGTAACCATTCTTTCAGGAGGAGTTTCGGTGGGCGATTTTGATTTTGTCCCTATGATTATTCAGAAACTTGGGTTCGAAATCCATTTCCGCAAAATCAACATTAAACCCGGTCAACACACCACTTTTGCATCAAAAGGAAATAAATACATTATTGGACTGCCGGGAAATCCGGTTTCATCGTTTATTCAGTTCGAGGTTTTTGCTTTGCCATTTCTTCGGAAATTGATGAATTATCAGCAGCCTGAAATTCGCTTACCCTTGCCGATGAGTTACGATTATTTCAGGAAGAAAGGTGATCGTGAGGAATGCCTGCCGGTTCAGATAACCAATCAAAACGAAGTCAGGATGGTTGAATATCACGGGTCAGCACATATTCATGCTTATCATCAGGCATTCGGGTACATTTCGGTTCCAGCCGGAACAACTGAAATATTGAAAGGAGAACTCGTTCATGTTCGACCGCTTTAACCGATCCATAAACTATCTGCGCATTTCGGTGACCGACCGGTGCAACCTGCGATGCACGTATTGCATGCCTGAAGAAGGTATTCATTTGCTCCATCACGCTGACATCTTGAGCTTCGAAGAAATAGCTGAATTTACAAAATTGGCAGTCTCGAACGGAATTACTAAAGTGCGGTTAACTGGTGGCGAACCTTTGGTCAGGAAAAATATTGTGGATTTGGTTTCGATGCTTGCTGCAATTGATGGATTGGAAGACTTGTCGATGACAACCAATGGTATTTTGCTGACCAAATATGCACAAAAGTTAAAAGCTGCCGGACTGAAGCGGATCAACATCAGTTTAGATACTGTAAATCCCGTAAACTACTGTGAGATAACCCGAACCGGGAATTTGGAACAAGTTCTGGAAGGAATTGAAGCAGCTTGCGAAGCACGACTGGAGCCTATAAAAGTGAACTGCGTTTTATTAGGCCAACCCGATGAAGAAACCCTGCAACTCAAACAGTTCTGTGAGGAGCGCGGATTAAGATTGCGGTTTATTCACCAGATGAACCTGAAAACCGGCGAGTTTTCGACTGTCGAGGGTGGTGATGGTGGAAATTGTTGCAAATGCAATCGTGTTCGTTTACTTGCCAATGGCGATATCAAGCCCTGCCTGTTCAGCGATTTGTCATACAATATCCGAAAATTGGGACATCAGGAAGCATTGAATTTAGCTTTGGGCAATAAACCGAAAAGCGGAACTTACAATAAGTCAGGAGAATTCTATAATATTGGGGGATAGAATATGTTGCGAGTTACAGGTTACGGGTTTAAGGCCGCAACCCGTAACTCGCAACCCGAAACAATTAATTATGAAAAAACTATCACATACCGACGAAAAAGGAAAGGCTAAAATGGTTGATGTCAGCCAAAAGCCTGATCAGGAACGGGAAGCCGTTGCCAGAGGATTTATCCAGCTTCAACCCGAAACTGTGGAATTAATCCGCCAAAATCAGATTAAGAAAGGCGATGTGTTGACTGTTGCCGAGATTGCCGGAATTCAGGGAGCAAAAAGAACCGGCGAACTGATTCCGCTTTGTCATCCGATTCAACTCTGGAAAATTGATGTAAAATGTACACTTCAGGATGATGGTGTGCAAATTGAATGTACCACTTTGTGTTTTGGAAAAACCGGAGTTGAAATGGAAGCGCTCACCGGTGTGAATGTGTCGCTACTTACTGTTTACGACATGTGCAAGGCGGTTGACAAGAAAATGGTTATGAAAGACATTCAGCTAGTGAGCAAAACAAAAAAGTAAATAATTGTTTAGCTTTGACTGATGAATAACCAAAAATCAGTTTTGCTCATGCAAAAATACCGGATAGAAAGCGATCTTCTTGGAACACGTCAGATTCTTGCCGACTCGATGTGGGGAATTCATACTGAACGGGCATTAGAGAATTTTCAACTTTCCGGAAAGGCGATTCATCCGGAATTGGCAAAAGCTTTCGGAGTTGTTAAATTGGCCTGCTTTCAGACCAACCGGCAATTGGGGTATTTCCCCGAAACATTAAAGGCCGATGCCATTGAACAGGCGTGCGTTGAAATGACAGAAGGCCATTTGACCAAATACATTGTTGTCGATAGTCTTCAGGGTGGTGCTGGCACTTCGACCAATATGAATGTGAACGAAGTAATTGCCAACCGCGCGCTTGAGATTTTCGGAAAGGAAAAAGGCGATTACTCGTTTATTTCTCCGCTCGACGATGTAAATCTGCATCAATCAACAAACGATACTTACCCAACAGCGCTTAAAGTTGCGGCTATCCGGATGATTCGTCATCTCGAACAACCGGTGCTTGCCCTTCAGGAAGCATTTCAGGCAAAAGAAAAAGAATTCGCACATGTGGTAAAGATCGGAAGAACTCAGTTACAGGATGCTGTTCTTACCACTTTGGGTCGCGAAATGGGTGCCTATGCCGAAGCTTTTAACCGCGATCGATGGCGATTTTCGAAATGTGAAGAACGATTAAGAGTGGTTAATTTGGGAGGGACTGCCATCGGTTCGGGACTGGGGGCTCCACGTCAGTATATCTTTAGAGTTGTCGACAACTTGCGTGAAAATACCGGAATTGGCTTAGCGCGTGCCGAAAATCTGATTGACAACACTCAAAATGCCGATGTTTATGTAGAAGTTTCGGGAATGTTAAAAGCCTGTGCAGTATCAATTCAGAAAATAAGTAACGACTTGAGGTTAATGGCAAGCGGTCCTGATGCCGGATTTGCTGAAATCATACTTCCGGAGAAACAAGCCGGATCATCGATTATGCCCGGAAAGGTAAATCCGGTTATTCCTGAAGCAGCTGCTCAGTCGGCAATGGTAGTGATGGGAAATGATGTGGTGATTGCTCAGGCTGCTGCCGGAGGAAATCTGGAATTGAATCAGTTTATGCCATTAATCGCTCATTCGCTGTTGGAAAGTATTGATCTATTGACAAATGCCACGAAAATGCTGCGAGTTCATTGTATTCAGGATTTGGAGGCAAACGAAGAACAATGCAGGAAAAATGTACTGAATTCGACAGCCCTGATTACGGCAGTTATTCCTGCGATTGGTTATGAAAAGGCCAGTGAAATTGTTAAGAAAGCTAAAGACGAGCAGATCACAATACGGCAGGTAATTATTAATTCTGGAGTAATTAACGAACAGGTTTTAAGTGAGTTGATTAGTCCGGAGGCTGTCTGTCGGCTTGGATTTATATAGCTTCTGAAAATTCTTATTTGTATTTATTCCAAATAATTGTTAACGTATTTTGTTATGATTGGAAATATATTTAGTTTGGCAGTAGAATTTAATAATAACCAATTAAAAATTGAAATCATGAAAAAATTAGCAATGGTTCTTGCATTGGCTTTTACAATGGGCTTGGCTGCTTCAACGGTAAACGCTGCAACAACAAAAGACGACACCACCAAGAAAACAGAAAAGAAAGAATGCACTGCAACTGAAAAGAAATCTTGTTGTGCTGACAAAAAAGCTTGCTGCTCAAAAGACAAAAAAGCTGAATCTACTCCTGCAGCTCCAGCAAAAGATAAAAAATAGTATCTTTTGAATGCTTAGATAAACAAAAATGACCGGCAATGCTGGTCATTTTTTATTCTATAAACATTTATTTCTTCTCTCTTTAGGCTTCCTTTTTCTTGAAATATTCAACTTTCCCAGTAAGAGCAATGTGCTTTACCTTGTTAACCAGAGCAGATTTCTGTTCTTCAGTAAGTTTGGAAAAGGAGCGGGCAAGGGCAATTTTTTCACGCATGAAAGTTGCATTCTCATTTCCTGAAATTAAAACTGAAACCGGCAGTGACCACACAAAATGCATAGCCTCTTTTATGCTTAGGTAGTTGGGAATCAGTGGGTCATCGGTTGTCCATCCGGCCTGTTCTTTATTGGCAAAAAATCTGCCATCGGCCAGTGATTTGATAGCCAGAATTCCCATATTTCGTTCCAACGCATTGGGCATAATATTTTGGGTGAAGCTGAAATAAGTCTGATCCAACACGTTCACCGGCATCAATACCGTATCGAAAATGTCACTTTCTTTGGTTCGCTCAAGCATTCGTGCGTGAGCAAACGGGTTCTGATGTCCAGTAAATCCAAGGTATTTGATTTTACCTTCGTCCCTAGCTTTCAATAAAACATCCAAAACACCCAACTCAATTCTGCTGTCAACATCTTCAGGCGTTGAAATGGCGTGAACCTGATACAAATCGAGATGATCGGTTTTCAGCCTTCGAAGTGTTCCTTCCAAATGCTCTTTTACCGTTTTTGCATTTTTACCTGTCGATTTACTCATCAGGAAAATCAGATCGCGATATTTCGGAGTTAGGTATTTACCATAGCGTGTTTCACTGGTTCCGTCGGCATAACTTTCAGCGGTGTCAAAAAAGCGGACACCACCTTCCAATGCAGCTTCAATTACTTCCTGAGCATCCCGTTCTGTGGTCCAACCAACGTGGTAGCCTCCGGTGCCAAGCATGGTTACATACTGATTTGTTCTTCCAAGTTTTCGTTTTGGGAGAACTTCCCCAAGTCGGTCTCTTTCATCGGCAGCCTTTGCTGAGCTTGCTAATGTGAGGCCTGCAGTTGCTCCTGCAAGTGATTTAAGAAACATTCTTCTGTCTGCCATAACTTTCAGATTTTGATTTTCATTAAGTTATGAATTTTGGATGACTTTGCCAAGTCTAAATACTAAACATTTATTGAGTTGACAAAATCCGCTTTTCTATTTAAAGCTTAATTCTTTTTTCCTGAGACCTACTTTTTCGGAGTTGGCTTTGTAATGATTTTGCCGACTTTCTTGTCCACGGCTGCATCTTTTTTTCGGTCAATCGACTTTCTGAAATCCCATGGTAAGTTGTAATAAACCGAATAAGTAAAATCGAGGTTAAATCCTTTTTCGGCTTTTCCGTAACCGGGAATAAAATAAGTAGGCGGCATTCCGAGGTCCTTATTATTAAGCTTTATTTTTCCCCGAATGGTCCAGCCCATATAGAAATTGTGTACAATCTCACCTTTTATTCCAACCAAAAACTCGCCCCAATGGGCAAAATAATTCTGGTTACTGAATCGACCGGTAGTGGGAGTCCAATAGGAGTCTATCGTATACGAATTTACTTGCTGACGAGCCAGTACAAATCCGTAGCGGAGGCCTACATAAAAGATATTCTTGTCGTTTTTATTTTCGGCCTGAAGAAAGTTATAATCCATACCGATGCGCGAATAACTTCCTGAGCTTTTATAATCGATGTAATCGGTTTTGATTTTCATTACGTCGAAACCTGATTCAAAAACAGGGAATAGATTAGGCCACAACTCCATATCAGCCGAGAATTCAGTGCCATATCGATTGCCTTTAGTCCATAAATACTGGAATGGACGCGTAATATCTGCACCCAGACGAATTCCTTTCATTCGGATGTAGTTGTCGGTTCGTTTCGGTTTGATCTTCTTTTGCGGCTCTTTCTGCCCGTAGCTAATTGCCGCCAGAAGACAAAGGACGAAGGTAAAGCTTAATATTTTCATGCCATGTTTTGGTTACCAGACTGTCAGTAATTAGGATAGAGTCAATTCTGTTTTTCGTAAAATCGATGCTTTGTAATTTATATTCATTGTAAAATCCCGTTTCCATCGACGCGTATTCCAACGTGTCTTTATGGGTAAAAGTGATGGTATCACTTATTGAATCAAACGAAATCAGAAAACTTGACTTATTATTACTTGCGGAAAGGGGCAGATTCAATACGCTTAAAGCAGTGTCTTTAAACAAATAAGTTTCAATCCCAATGCCACGTATTGTTACGATTGGAGATATGGCTCCACCGGCATTTGAATTCAGAAGCGTTGCCTTAAGTAAAGCTTGCGGAGGCGCTTCGAACACTTCCTTGCATGCAGCTGCCGCAATCAGGATCAAGATTAAATATACTACTCGCTTCATTCTGTACGTTTTATTGAAAGGTATAAAGGTAGGCATATTCAGACTGAAACGGAATATGAAATTGAATTTTTGCAAAGCTTATCCTTGACAGGTTTTTAAACCCTGTGAAGGTTAACGAAATTTGAATATCTTTGCGGCAAATGCGATTGGAGGATTTGATTAATAAGGTTTTTAGAAATTTCAGGAATGAAGAACATACGTAATTTTTGTATTATTGCGCATATCGATCACGGGAAAAGTACGCTGGCCGACAGGCTGCTCGAATATACCAAAACGGTTGACGGCCGTGCGATGAAAGCTCAGGTTCTCGATAGTATGGATCTGGAGCAGGAACGTGGAATTACCATTAAGAGTCATGCCATTCAGATGATGTACTCACTTAATGGGCAGGAATATGTCCTGAATCTGATTGATACTCCCGGACACGTCGACTTTTCGTACGAAGTTTCGCGCTCAATCGCTGCCTGCGAAGGTGCTCTGCTTATCATCGATTCAACGCAGGGAATTCAGGCGCAAACCATTTCAAATTTATACCTGGCCATTGAACACGATTTGGAAATTATTCCAATCCTGAACAAAATGGATCTGGATAATGCCATGCCTGAAATTGTTGAAGACCAGATTATCGGTCTCATTGGTTGCAAACGCACCGACATCATTCGTGCCAGCGGAAAAACAGGACTTGGTATTGAAGAAATTCTGGAACGAATAGTAAACGATATTCCTGAACCAAAGGGAATTGAAGATGCACCGCTTCAGGCTCTGATTTTTGACTCCGTTTTTAATCCATTCCGTGGAGTTATCGCCTATTTGAAAGTTGAAAACGGAATACTCCGGAAGGGCGATCAGGTTAAATTCGTGAATGCATCGAAAGAATATATTGTTGACGAAGTTGGTGCGCTGAAACTCGGGATGTTTGAACGTTCTGAATTGAAAGCCGGAAGTGTGGGATATATTATTTGCGGTATTAAAACTGCCCGTGAAGTAAAAGTGGGTGATACTGTTACTCACTCGAAAGCGCCTTGCGAAAAGGCTATCGATGGTTTTGAAGAAGTAAAACCAATGGTTTTTGCCGGAGTTTATCCGATCGATTCAGAAGATTACGAAGATCTTCGTTCGGCCATGGAAAAATTGCAATTGAATGATGCCTCGCTCACTTATGAGCCTGAATCATCTGCAGCGTTGGGTTTTGGATTCCGTTGCGGATTCCTCGGATTACTGCACATGGAAATTGTTCAGGAACGACTCGACCGTGAATACGATATGAACGTGATTACCACCGTTCCCAACGTGTTGTACCATGTTCACACCACCAAAGGAGAAACGGTAAACGTATATAATCCTTCGGGGCTACCTGCCACGACTACCATCGACGATATTGACGAACCGTTTATCCGTGCGAACATCATTACAGCTTCGGATTATATTGGTCCAATTATGACTTTATGTTTGGAGAAGCGCGGAACACTTTTGAAGCAGGATTACCTGACAACCGATCGTGTTGAAATGGTATTCGACCTTCCGTTGGGCGAAATTGTATTCGACTTTTACGATAAACTGAAAAGTATCTCAAAAGGATATGCTTCGTTTGATTATCACATGCTTGATTTCCGTCCTGCCAAGCTAGTTCGTTTGGATATTTTGTTGAATGGAGAAATGGTGGATGCATTGTCAACCTTGATTCACTTCAACAATGCTTATAGTTTCGGAAAACGGATGTGCGAAAAGCTCAAAGAATTGATTCCACGTCAGCAATTCGATATTGCTATTCAGGCGGCTATTGGAGCTAAAATTATTTCGCGAGAAACGGTAAAAGCTGTTCGTAAAGACGTAACTGCCAAATGTTACGGTGGTGATATTACCCGTAAACGCAAACTGCTCGAAAAGCAGAAAAAAGGTAAGAAACGCATGAAGCAGGTAGGTAATGTGGAAGTTCCACAAAATGCATTTCTAGCCGTTCTAAAATTAGATTGATTATCTACTAGTGTTGTGTTAATTTGATATTGTCAAGAACCAGTCTCCCTAAACTTGTTTCAGGGTCTCATCTGAATTAGAGATGCCGAAACAAGTTCGGCATGATGCTCCGTTATAAGTTCCTTAACACAACACTACCAAATGATATTTAGAAAAGGTTTTTCCAGATCAAAATGGGAAAACCTTTTTTTGTGGTGAAATTTTCGAGATCAAAATATCCGAAACAAAAAATCCCACTTTTCGGCGGGATTTCATACGTAAATAATCTTTATTAAATGAGCTTTTTCAGCCCATATATTGTTTAAAATCAATAATTTATTAACAAATAGGCAAAAGGAAAGAGAGCACTTGTCAGTAAGGCAAATGCGCGGTTATTGAAAGTGGTAATAAAAAACAGCTAAGAGTTAAAAAATTTCATACACGTGTTCGAAACACACTCTTGGGTACTTAGCTGTTGAGGTCAGTTTCATACTCGGCT
>JBBQXI010000066.1:0-12903 GCA_038209805.1 Bacteroidales bacterium
GAATTTTCAACTCTTCACGCTTCAGATTCTTATTATCCGACCTGACCAAAATCCGATTGAGCAAATATTTTCCTTCAGGTACAAACCGGGTTGAGTTACATGAAGCAAGCAAGATGATGCAAGCCATAAAACTGAGGATCCGGAGGTGATAAAATCTGGGCTGAAGAAAAAACGACATGATTTAATGTTTTTACAAAAATAAACAGAGCTTTCGGTTCGCAAGTCTTCCAGACCTTTTATTTTTACATTTTAGAACGAAGAACCCAAAAATATGTTGAGCAAGAACAAAATTAAACTAATACAGTCGTTAAACCGGAAGAAAGAAAGGGATGAATCCGGACTTTTTTTAGTTGAAGGAAACAAAATGGT
Organism: Bacteroidales bacterium; assembly: GCA_038209805.1. Lineage (GTDB taxonomy): Bacteria > Bacteroidota > Bacteroidia > Bacteroidales > Prolixibacteraceae > Aquipluma. The sequence goes on from JBBQXI010000066.1 coordinate 370, forward strand.
TGAAGAAGCGCTTCGTTCGGAATACCAAATTGAGACTTTGGTGTGCACGGCTCAGTTTGCTAATCAACATCCCGAAATAAGATCGAGAGCAAAAGAGATTATTGAAACCGACAGAGATTCGATTCAAAAAGCCAGTTTACTTCAAAATCCGCAAGAGGCTTTAGCTATAGTAATCCAACCAGAACTGAATACTCCGAAACTGAATTTAAACACTGATCTTTGTCTGGCACTTGATTTTATTCAGGATCCGGGTAATTTAGGCACCATTCTCCGGATTGCCGATTGGTTTGGCATAAATACAGTGATTTGTTCGGAAAATACAGTTGATGTGTTTAATCCAAAAGTTGTTCAGGCCAGCATGGGAGCCATTTTCAGGATAGAAACCTGGTATACCGATCTGGAAAAGTTTCTGACCCAAGCCAAAACAAGCAGGATTCCGGTTTACGGAACATTTATGGATGGAACTAACATTTACACCGAATCGCTTACCAAGAATGGAATCGTTGTTTTGGGAAATGAGGGCAACGGAATATCAGAATCAACAAGCAGATTGGTAACCCGAAGAATTGCAATACCGACCTTCTCGACGAATCCAAATAACGCAGAATCGTTGAATGTAGCCATTGCTGCATCCATTTGCTGTTCAGAATTCAGGAGGAGGTAGAAAGTAGTATTCAGTGTTCAGTCGCAGTTGACAAAAAACGAGACGAGTTGCAGGTTACGAGTTACGTAAACACGAAATGCGAAACGCGAAACACATCAGCGAGTTTTATAGTTTTCAGCAAAAGCTTCGGCACAGCGTTCACCATCCATCGCTGACGAAACAATACCGCCGGCATATCCGGCACCTTCGCCACACGGATAAAGTCCAGCTATTTTAACGTGTTCAAAAGTGTCTTCCTTCCTTGGAATGCGGATTGGTGATGAAGTACGCGATTCAACTCCAACAATAATCGCTTCGTTGGTCAAATAACCATGAGCTTTTTTATCAATCAGCTGAAATGCCTCCTGAAGTCTTGTCCGGATTCGTTTCGGTAATTTATCGTGTAACGGAACAGAAACCAATCCGGGATGATACGAAGTTTCGGGCAAATCCTGAGAAAAGCGGTTGGCAACAAAATCGGCCATTCGCTGAGCGGGCGCAAACTGTGTTTTTCCGTTCAGCGAGAAGCACAAACGCTCAATATTACGCTGAAACTCCAAGCCGGCAAATACACCCAAATGGCGAAATTCGTTTAAATCTTCCGGCCTGATTTCAACCACCATGCCTGAATTGGCAAATCTGGTATTTCGTTGAGTCGGCGACATGCCGTTAATTACCATTTCGCCAGGCGCTGTTGCTGCAGGAACCATTATTCCTCCAGGACACATGCAAAACGAATAAACGCCTCGCCCATCAACCTGCTCAACAAACGAATAAGTTGCCGGTGGCAGATAAGGACCGCGAACAGGCTGATTGTACTGAATCGAATCAATTAACATCTGCGGATGCTCAGCCCGAACCCCAACAGCAAAAGATTTAGCTTCAATGGAAATACCTTTTTCGTATAACAACTCATAGATTTCCCGAGCTGAATGTCCGGTTGCTAGAATCACCGCTTCTGCTTCAACAATTGTCGAATCGGCAAGCATAATTCCGGTGCATCTGTCGTTTTCAACAATCATATCGGCGACTCGGCTGTTGAAGTGAATTTCACCTCCGGCTTCAATAATTTTATTTCGAATGCTGGTGATTATTCCGGGAAGCATATTGGTTCCTATGTGCGGATGTGCATCAATCAGAATCTCAGGAAGCGCTCCATTGGCATAAAAAATCTCCAGAACGCGCCTGATATTGCCACGCTTTTTAGATCGGCTATATAGTTTTCCATCAGAAAAAGTACCTGCCCCACCCTCTCCAAATCCATAATTTGAATCAGGGTCAACCAAATGCTCGCGATGAATTTTGGCAATGTCGCGCTTACGGTCGCTAACATTTTTGCCACGCTCAAAAATAAGTGGCTTAAATCCCAGTTCAATCAGGCGCAAAGCGGCAAAAAGTCCGGCTGGACCAGCGCCAACAATGATTACAGAAGGTTTTCGATCAACAATGTCGTATTTAAATTCAATTTTCTCTTCTTCCGGAAGTTCATCTAAATACACGTCAGCACTCAAATTGATACGAATCACCCGTTGACGAGCATCAATCGACCTCCGTTTGACATTGATCAGTTGAATCCGATTTTCGTCAATATGAAGTTTTTCAGCTAAAATGGGTTTGTAAAACTCTTCGGAAGAAGCCTGTTTCGGCGAAACTGAGATATTAATTTCCTGTTTCATGTGATAATAATTAGTTTTTTATTTGTCACATGGAATTCGCATGATATTGGTTTATCATCGAAATTATAATTGCGAGCCATGCTCATTTCAAGATTATTCGAAATGAAAACTAAGTGTAAAGATATTGGATGATAATTTTGAAAAGGCATTGGTATATACCTGTGCCTGGGTTTCCTTTGGACCTGTATCCAGAACATTATTCAAGCCAAAACTAAACTTTAATTCGGTTGAAAGCCTGAAAAACTGAAGATAGGTATCCCAACCCACACCAGCTTCTAGATATGCACTTAGTGGTTTCAACCTAACCAGATCTTCGGTACCACTTTTGGAAATATCGATACGATAAGCTCCACCTGCAATTAAATATGGCCTTTGGTTATTCATCTTTCTCGATTTGTATTTCAACAACAACGGGAAGTCAAGAAAAGTTGATTTAATGGAATAAAAAGCTGGATTTCTGGTCTCACCAGATATATCGGAAATTTGGATATTATAGACCAATTTCCGCTCACCAAACGACATGCCAGGCAAGAACCGGAGATCAAAACTTTCAGATACCCGCAAATTGGTAACAATTCCAACCGTAAAGCCTGGTGTTAAAGTGGAGATGTCAGCCCTTACTTTTTTTGATGCGACAATTTGTTCCTCTCCAATTACCTCAATTTTGGTTGGATCAAATGAGGGATTATCGCCAATAACATTATAATGCGTAAAACCGAAATCCATCGTATTAACACCCAAGGTAAAACCGAAATGTATCCGTTTATCATCAAAGGTTGTCAGGTTCTTTAATAAGAGCCTCTGAGCTGTAGATGTAAATCCAACAAACAAAAAAATCAGGATATAGAAAAATCTCTTCACACTAAAACGGTTATCTATCATTCAAAGAAACCACAAAATTACTAAATTATTGTTCGGTGTTTTACTTTTGAGCTATGTAAATAGTTGCAATTCCAAAACTCAGTCTTTTCTGTCTCGTTCTTGAAAACCCAACTTTTTGCAATATAGACAAGAACTTCTGATCATCTGGGAAAGCCATTACCGATTCGGGCAAATAGGAATACGCCGAACTATCTTTTGAAACCATCCTTCCGATTAATGGCAATATTCCGAAGAAGTAAAAGGAATACAACTGTTTCATTGGGAAATACTTTGGCTTCGAAAATTCGAGAATAATTACCACTCCATCGGCTTTTAAAACCCGAACAAACTCTTTAAGACCATTTTCAAGATTTTCGAAATTGCGAACGCCAAATGCGACAGTTATCGCATCAAATTGTTCATTCGGAAAAGGCATTGATTCTGAATCACCCTTCTGAAATTCGATGACCTTATCGAGACCCAAGCGTTTCACCTTTGTCCGGCCAACATTCAACATCTGCTCTGAAAGATCGAATCCAATTATTTTTGAAGGTTTTAGCTTTGAAGCAGCAATAGCAAAATCGCCAGTTCCGGTAGCCACATCAAGCAAAGTATCGTATTTATAGGCAGAAAGAATACGAATCGCCTTTTTTCGCCAAAGCTTATCAATGCCAAGCGAAAGAAAATGATTTAAAAAATCGTATTTCGGAGCAATATTATCAAACATCTGCTCCACCTGCTGTTTCTTCTGGTGATCGGAATCCTTATACGGAGTTACTTGCATACATTTATAGTGTTCAGTCGCAGTGTTCAGTTTAAAACGTTACGGGTTGCGGGATACGAGTTACAAGGAGCAGTTATTCAGCATCGTGAAACAGTGTTCAGTTTAAAACATTACGGGTTGCGGGAAAACACGTAACTCGAAACACGAACCACGATATAACCCTCAGTTAGTTTGCCGGAATCATTTTATCGATATACCCAAACGACTCATCATCAATTCTGATTTCGCCTTTCGTAACATGACCCAATGCAAAGAATGGGACTTTTAGGCTACACATAAAATCGACAAACTCATCAACTTTCTTTGGATCAACTCCGACAACAATACGACCCATCGCTTCGCCAAAAAGGAAAGCATCTCGCCGCACTTCAGCATCAGTTGTTATATCAAATCCAAGTCCAGAAGGCATTCCTGCCCTTAAAAGAGTAAAAAACAATCCACCTTTGCTTACAGGGTTTGCAGAAGTTATATAACCAGCTTCAATAAGCATTTTCATAATATCATGTAATTTCACTTCAGTATCCAGATCAAAAGCAGGAAGCGACGAATCAGAAATTTCATGGTAAAACTCCAAGTATTCAGAAGAATTCACATCATCGTATGACTTACCAATCATGAATAAATTATTGCCTTTATTCTTGAAACTATGAGTTACCAGCTTATCCTTATCAGGAATTGAAGCCATGATTGAAATGATAATTGTAGGATAAACCGGGCCGTGTGCAGAGAAATAATCAAATCTTATTTTTCGGTCGGTAAGCTTAATGTTAAATTTTTTACACGCATTCTCAAGACCTTTTTTTGCTCCGGCAGCAATAAATTGACCGTTTGGATCTCCAATATTGATGTGATACAAAAATGAACTTATGGCTTCAGGAATAGCTCCGAAACAAATCATTTTCCGCACAGCCCTGGCAATAAGAATTTCTGTTGCCTGCTGCGGATCTGCATCGAGATGATGATGCAAAGCATGAGTCGAAATAGCCATCATTTGTCCATTTTCAGAACAAAACATACCTGTTTCGTCATTTTCATCGTTTGACATGGAGGAAACATCAATTGCTTCTTCGGTAAAATCATTGAAATAATTAATCGGTGCAAGGTTTGGATCAACCATCAGGTTAAACACGATATCCTGAATGTCTTGTTCCTCGGGCAATTGGTCGATTGCAAATTCCTGAGTTTCGTTATTTTGTTCGATCATGATGTTTCTTTTAGCTTTAAATGCAGAAACAAAAATAATTAAGTAGTTTGTTATTCCATAAGTTTTGCAGAATTTTTAATTTTAGGCCTCATTAAAACCCTACTCATCAATGGATCAGAAAATAGCTCTAATCACCGGTGCCACAGCAGGTATCGGCTATGAAACTGCCTTATTACTTGCTCAAAATAATTACAATTTAATACTTACCGGACGAAGAAAAGAGCGGCTTGAGTTGGTTAAAAGCCAATTAGAATCAATATCGAGATGCAAAATCCTAACGTTAAATTTTGATATCAGGGTAAAAGATGAAACTGAAGCTGCTTTAAACAGTATTCCGGAAGAATGGAGAGCAATCGATTTATTAATTAACAATGCCGGGCTGGCAGCTGGACTAGCTCCTGTTAATTCGGCCGATGTAGATGATTGGGAAGTCATGATCGATACCAACGTCAAAGGACTTCTTTACACCACAAGAATTGTTTCGCCGTGGATGGTCGAGAGAAGGACTGGTCATATTATAAATATTACGTCCATTGCAGGTAAAGAGTCGTATCCCAATGGATCGGTTTACTGCGGGACAAAACATGCCGTTGCCGCTATTTCAAAATCAATGCGGATCGAACTCATGCCATTTGGAATAAAAGTGACAACGATCGCTCCTGGAGCCGTAGATACCGAATTTTCACTGGTACGATTCAAAGGCGATCAGGAACGGGCAAATCAGGTTTACAACGGATTTACGCCACTTTCAGGAAAAGACATTGCTGAGACTATTTTATTTGTCGTATCAAGACCTGCACATGTAAACATCGACGATTTACTGATAATGCCTATTGATCAGGCTTCTGCAAGAGATTTTAACCGAAAGTAATCTGTCAATTAATTTATATTTCATGCCGAAAAAGAATGTTTGCTGAAAGAGCATTCTCAAGAACCAATTATCCGGCTGATAATCTTAGCCATAAAGACTTTAAAATGATCATTTTCAATTCAGAATATTTAAAAGAATATACAATACAGGTGTTCGTACAAATGGGATGCCCTTTGGAACAAGCAAAAATTGCTGCTGACTGCTTAAATCAGGCAGATTTACGTGGTGTGGATTCGCATGGAGTTGCACGCTTAAGCGGCTATGTTCGCCTTTGGGAACTCAAACGACTGAATGCAACGCCAGAAATGAAAATTATACACGAGACGCCAAGCACAGCTGTATTAGACGGCGATCTGGGTCTGGGTTTGGTTACCGCACCATATGCCATGCAAATTGCAATTGAAAAAGCGAAAATAGCAGGTACCGGCTGGGTTGCAGTACAAAATTCGAATCATTACGGAATTGCCGGATACCATGCCATGATGGCACTTGAAAATGATATGATTGGTATTTCAATGACAAATGCCAGCCCACTTGTTTCGCCCACTTTTTCAAAAAGCAGGCTTCTGGGAACCAATCCAATTGCAGTAGCAATTCCCGCATTGCATCAACCACCGTTTGTTATCGATATGGCAACAACCACTGTAGCCAATGGGAAATTAGAAGTTTTGCAGCGCAAAGGACAGGATGCACCTCTGGGTTGGACTCAGGATAAAGATGGCAATCCAACAACCGATGCCTATTCGCTTAAAAAAGGTGGATCGATGCTTCCGCTTGGTGGTGATCGTGAACACGGCGGACATAAAGGTTATTGCCTTGGAGCCATGGTCGACATCTTTTCTGCGGTTTTATCAGGCGCTAATTATGGTCCATGGGTTCCACCATTTGTTAGTTTTCTTGACCCACCGGCAAATCAAGTTGGAAAAGGAATAGGACATTTTCTGGGCGCCATCCGGATTGATGCTTTCAGATCGGCAGAAGAGTTTAAAAAGGACATGGATAATTGGATCGAAACATTTAGAAACGCAGAACCGTCGACCGGACAAGATCGTGTTCTCATTCCCGGTGACCCCGAACGTGAATTAACCTTTGAACGACAGAAAAATGGAATACCTTTACACGAGCAAGTCGTTGCTGATTTAAAGGATTTAGCTACACGATTCGGTTTGAATTTTAATGAAACCCTTTAGAACTAGAATTAAACAAAAGACAAAACTTCTATGTACGAAGCATTAGTTATAACTCCGGTAAAAGATTCGTTGAAAACAACGACTGAAACCATTGAATCCATCAAAAAATCGACTGGTAATTTTCACTATTGCATTTTCAACGATTTCAGTACAGAGGAAACAACAAATAACCTCAAATCGTTAAGCATTCAACACAATTTTGAACTAATTAATCTTGCCGAAATAACGAATACACCATCACCAAACTATCGTCTTGTTCTCCAACTCGCACAAGAAAGAGCATTAAAACTTGGTATTCCACTCATTATCGTCGAGTCTGACGTTGAAGTACAAAATAACACCTTAAGCGAATTAGTCAGGCAATCGAAAGCACTTCCGGAGTGCGGTATGGTTGGATCTGTAACCAGAGATACTGAAGGGAAGATTAATTTTCCATACCTGAATTTCAAAAGGACAAGAAAAGAGATAGCCAAGACAAGGCATAGTCTAAGTTTTTGCTGCACATTAATTACCAACGAGTTACTAAAAAAGTACGATTTCAAAACGCTATCAACCGAAAAACATTGGTACGACGTTTCAATATCACGCAAATCGCTTCAATTGGGATTAAACAACTACCTACTTGTAAACGAAGGAGTTTTGCACAAACCACACAGCAGCAGGCCTTGGAAACAATTAAAATATAAAAATCCCATCAAATACTATTATCAAAAACTGATCAAACGCCTCGACCGAATCTAAAGATTTCAATGGTAAACAGATACGATAAATTTAAAATCTATAGTCATCTATTATTCTGGCTTTGCAGCATTATTTTTGCAATCTCAGCTTTTTACGTTGCATCCGACCACAAACTAATCCTGAATAGCGATCTTTTCCTACGTGCTTTAATTCCAAACATAGGCTTTGCGTTGGCTGTTTATTTCAATCTATATCTACTGATTCCGAAATTTCTTAAGAACAAAAATTACATCTTCTATACGTTCTGGCTAATTCTTCTACTTGCAATTTCAGCAATTTTAATACAATTAATTTTCGCTTACATACCAGGCACAAGGAGTTTTTCTGATCAGTTTAGGAATATGTTTTCTTCGCATTTCTTTACGGCCTTGTTTTATGTTGGAATAACCTCACTAGTTAAATTTGTCAACGATTGGTTAAAACTTCAGGAAATAAAATTGAAAATCACTCAGATAGAGCGTGAAAAACTTGAGGCAGAATTAAATACCCTAAAATCACAATTAAATCCACACTTTCTATTCAATAGTCTGAACAACATCTATTCATTGTCACTGGTAAATTCACCTCGAACACCAGAGATTATCCTGAAACTATCGGATTTAATGCGCCATGTATTATACGAATCGAGAGAAAACTTTATCCCCGTTAAAGATGAATTGAATTTTCTGAGTAATTTTATTGAATTGCAAAAGATCAGATTAAACAATGAAATTGAAATTCAATATTCAATTGAAGGGGACATTCCTGATGCAAAGGTTATTCCTCTAATTTTCGAACCCTTTATCGATAATGCATTCAAACATGGACTAAGAAATCCTGCACCTTTACCTTACATTCATGTATTCATCCATTTTCAACGCGATACGATGCAAGTTAAGATTGAGAATAACTTTGACTGCACAATGCTAAACAAAACAAGTAAAAGCTCAGGAATTGGGCTTAAAAACATAGAACGCCGACTAGAATATTTATATTCGGCCAACGAATATAAATATGAAGTAATCAGAACTGACAATACGTTTTCAATTCTACTTGAAGTTCAACTTAAACAATGATCAGAAAGGGCAACAAATGATCTTAAAAACTCTAGTCATTGACGATGAGCCATTAGCTCAGAATGTACTCAAAAAATATGCTGAAGACATTAAATCCATTGAAATTAAAGGATTTTGCAAGGATGCAATAGAAGCGATGGTAATTCTGGAAAGTGAATCCATTGATGTGATTTTTCTGGATATCAATATGCCAAAACTAACAGGAATTGAATTTCTAAAAACACTAAGAAATCCTCCATTAGTCATATTAACCACGGCATACAGTGAATATGCGATGGAAGGTTATGAATTAAATGTATTGGATTATCTGGTGAAGCCCTTCTCCTTCGCTCGGTTTTTAAAAGCTGTCCAAAAAGCAGAGCAACAGTTGCAATTAACCCAAAAACCATCTTCCGAAGAAAAACCAGAATCCGTATTTATAAAATCGAACAAAAAAACATATCAGGTTAAATTCAGCGAAATCATATACATTGTAGGCTTGGGTGATTATATCAAAATCTATACTGAAAAGTCACATTTGGTTACAAACCTTTCCATGAAGAAGATGGAGGAGCTACTTCCGGCGAGTGACTTTTACAGAATCCATAAATCACATATTGTAAATAGAGTTAAGATTATAGCTATCGAAGGAAATAGGATTGAGGTATCAGGTATGAAACTTACGATTGGCAACAATTACAGAACAGATTTTTTTTCGAGGATTAGTAACATTTAAAACTAAAGCTCCCTAAAACTATTCAAAAACAAATCCTTGTTCTGCAAGCATTTTCAGCAACTTCTTTGAGAAAAATTGACTGTCAGCGCTTTTATATCGAACATCAGTATAAACCTGAGCCAAATTTTCTTTCCCATTCTCTGCAACAAATTTCTGAGAAGATTCCAACTTTTCTTTAGAATCATACATTTCCGTAATCTTTTCCACTGAATATTTCTGATATTCTTCGTAGTGTACGACAGAATCCAAGGATAACCGGTCAGTTAATTCAGGAACAATTTCAGGATAACCCATCGTCAAAGTTGTAATAGGAATAACTCCAATTGGTAAACGCAGAACTTTACTAATTTCAGGAGCATTGTACAGCGTGGTTCCCAGATAACAAATACCTAATCCGTAGCTTTCAGCAGCCACACAAATATTCTGTGTCAAAATCGAAGAATCAATAGTGCCATTTAACAGCCACAATAAGCCGGTAAAATCCACATTGGCATTATTCAGCAGACACCATGATTTAAATCGGTTAACATCGAAACAAATAGTCAGAATCAAAGGAGCTTCCTTCACCATCGGCTGATTAAAGTGTAACGGAGCTAGTTCCGCTTTCTTTTCAACCTTTCTGGTAACAATAATGCTGTAAAGCTGCATATTTCCAGTATTCGAGGAGCGAATACCACATTCCAAAATATCAGTAAGAATATCTTCCGCAACAGCAGTTGCTTTGTACTTTCTAATCGTGCGATGCGATTTTAACAATTCCATATCTAAGAGTATCTATAAATAAAAAAGGGAAGCCCGCAAGCTTCCCTTTTTAAATCAATCAATTCGGCATTACCTTTTAAGAAGCTTAACAGTTTTGAGTACTGCACCATCTTGGTAAAGAGAGATGAAGTAAACACCACTGCGTAGTTCGTTTAATTGAATTGTGCTTTCTGGATTAACCACTTCTTTCACAATCTGACCAGCGATGTTAGAAACAACGACTTTAGAAAGTTCGGAAGCATTAGATACAGTCACATAATCAACAAATGGGTTTGGATAAACCTTAAACTGAGAATCACTTATTTCAGGAACAACTGGAGTTTTCCAATCTGCACCTGTTTTGAAAGTCCATGTAGTACTTGCAGTTACACCAGCGAAAGCATTTCCAGCTAAATCTTTAACAACACCACCATCAACTAATACATAGTAGTTAGTGCTTCTTTCAAGTCCGCTAGCATAAGTTAAGCTAACAGTTTTTCCACTTAGCATAGCAGCAGTCACAGGAATAGTAGCAACAACTGTATTGTCTGATGCTTTATAAATCTTAACGTTACCAGTAGCTACAGTTACATCTTCATTGAAAGTCATCTGCAATGAAGGATGGCTATCTGTAGTTGGAGTTGTAGTACCGTTAGGAGTATAAATTGCAGTAGGAGCAGTTAAATCAGTAGCAGTTGTAAAGTTCCAAGTGTAAGTATTAAGAATACCAGCAAATGGATCTTTAGTGATCTCTGTATTAGTTACGGCACCTGCAGGAACAATTACATAGTATTCTTTATGAACCATCAATGATTTAGTAAGTTTGATAGTCAAAGTCATACCATTAACTAGAGCATCTTTAGCCATAACTTCCTCAACAAGAGAACCATCAGCATAACGTAAAGCTATACTTCCAGAACCTAAAGCAATATTACGATCAAAAGTCATAACTAAAGAAGAAGTCTGAGTATCAACGCTAGTTAAATTATCAGCAGGAGCTAAAGTAACAACTTTTGGAGAAATATTATTTACAGTAGAGAATGCCCAGCTATTGTCCATGATACCAGCAAATTTATTTCCTGGTAGATCAGCAAAAATATTCGCCTCAACACGGGCATAATAAGCTTGATTTGCATCAAGTCCCATAGTTGGGAAAGTAGCAGTCGTACCGCTTACAACAACTTCATTACCAGCGAACTGAGCAACCGCAGTACCATCAGCTTTGTAAACAGCCAAGTACCTATCAGAAGCACGGGTTGCAGGAACCTTATTGAAGGTCATTGTTAAATTTACATTCCTTGAAGTATTATCACCCATAGGAGTAAGAGCAGTCGCAGTCAATTCGTAAGTATCTTTTGTTGTAAATAACCAACCTTTTTCTGGAGTTGGATCATTAAACAAAGCATTAGGATTACCTGATTCATCAACAATAGCAGAAGCACCTACCTCAACAAAATAACTAGTTAATATCTCAAAATCATTATGAGCTATTTTCAATGTTTTTTTGTCAGTATCAATGCTTAATCCTGAACCAGAAACAGTCTGGAAGATAGTACCATCTTCACGACGAATAACAACTGAACCAGTAGAAACAACAACATTTGAATCAAATGTAACTGACATAGCAGCAGTTTTCGAAGTTCCTGTAGTATTAGGAGTCCAGGAAACGATTTTTGGAGCAGTTATGTCTGCAACAGTAAAGGAAGCATAAGTTTTACCTACAACATCCAAAACAATAGGTTGCATGTTAATATCTTCAACAGTACGTTTCATGCCATAAAAATAGATCTGGCTAGATTCTAATGCTTTAGATGGTACAATGGTAATAACCTTGCCTGAAATAGAAGCAGTAAAATCAACATCAGTAGAAGTAGCTGTCGTTGTTCCACCAGTTTTCAGATATACAAAACTACTAACATTTGTATTATCAACATAAGCGATAATTACATCATCAGCGCTAATTACATCAGCATAAAAATCTTCAGAGAATGTCAACGTCAAAGCTGATGTAGGAATAACCTTAGTCGCAGAATTAGCTGGATTAAATACAATA
>JBBQXI010000067.1:0-12800 GCA_038209805.1 Bacteroidales bacterium
AGCTATTTTCTATCCGGCGAATTGATTAGTTTTGAATAACTAACAGATATTACAGAAAGTGATGAAGAAACTATTCAAACTTAATCTGCTTATTTTACTGGCAACAGCTTGTTCTTTTTTACCGCATAAGCCAAATGAAGAAAAGAAATCTCAAAGTCAGTTGAACGACGACCAGCTTCTTGACACCATTCAATACCGTACCTTCCAGTATTTCTGGGATGGGTCAGAACCCAACTCCGGAATGGCTTGTGAGCGTATTCATACCGACGGCGTTTATCCTGAGAACGATAAAAGCGTGGTAACTTCCGGAGGTTCAGGATTTGGACTGATGGCAATTGTTGTTGCCATGGACAGAAGGTTTATTACTCGTCAGGCGGGAATTGAACGTTTGAGAAGAATCACTGGATTTCTCGAAAAAGCCGATCGCTTTCATGGTGCCTGGCCGCACTGGATGTTTGGCGAAACCGGGAAAGTAAAACCGTTTAGTACCAAAGATAACGGCGGTGACATTGTTGAAACAGCTTATCTCGTTCAAGGTTTGATTTGTGCGAAAAACTACCTGAAACCGGACGTTCCGGCCGAAAAAACATTAGTCGATCAAATCGCCAAACTTTGCAATGAAGTGGAATGGAACTGGTATCAGAATGGCAAACCAGCTTTGTACTGGCATTGGTCGCCAACCTACAACTGGGAAATGAATTTCGCCATTGAAGGCTACAACGAATGCCTGATTGCGTATGTTTTGGGAGCCAGTTCGCCAACTTACCCGCTTTCGCCCGAAGCATACCACCAATGCTGGGCGCGAAACGGTGCCATCAACGGAGAGACAACTAAATATGGATATACACTGAAGTTGAAACACAACGGTGCTGCCGAATATGGAGGTCCGCTTTTCTGGGCGCAATATTCCTACCTCGGGCTCGATCCACGTAATCTAAAAGATCGGTATGCCAACTATTGGACTGAAAACCAGAATCAGGTGATGATCGACAACCAGTACTGCGTCGAAAATCCGAAGAAATTTAAAGGCTACGGATCTGATTGTTGGGGCTTAACCGCTAGCTACTCGGTTAAAGGTTACGATGCTCACATGCCATCAAACGATTTGGGAGTGATTTCGCCTACGGCAGCGCTTTCGTCGTTCCCCTATTCTCCTGAAGAAAGTATGCGTGCAGCCCGCTATTTCTACGAAACAATGGGAAGCAAACATTGGGGCAAGTACGGTTTCTATGATGCGTTCAGCGAAACACAAAACTGGTATCCAAAGCGCTATCTGGCCATCGATCAGGGACCAATCGTGGTGATGATTGAGAACTACCGTTCGCAATTGTTGTGGAAACTATTTATGCAGGATAAAGATGTTCAGGACGGATTGACCAAGCTGGGATTTACTTTCTAAAAATGTTACGGGTTGCGTGATACAAGTTCCGGGTTTTAACTCGAAACACGAAACGCGTAACCCGCAACATTTTCGCTTAAAATCTTTGCTCCAATGACGTGTAACTCGAAACAAACCTTCATATTTGCATTCACCACAACGCAAACAAACAAGATTTAAAACCACTAAAATGAAAAAGACAACAAGCTTGTTGATTTTGATTGCTGTATTGGCAGCTATATTAATGTCGTGCAATCAAAAACAAACTACCGGCGGCGATCAAAAAATGACTGCCTTTATTGACGATTTGATGAGCAAAATGACCCTTGATGAGAAATTAGGTCAGTTGAACTTGCCAGCTTCCGGGGATATTATTACCGGCGCAGGAAGCAATAATAACATTGCCGAAAAAATCAAAGAAGGTAAGGTAGGCGGGCTTTTCAACATCAAATCAGCCGAAAAGATTCGTGCCGTACAGCAAATTGCTGTAGAACAAAGTCGCCTGAAAATTCCGCTTATTTTCGGGATGGATGTGATTCACGGTTACCAAACTGTTTTTCCGATTCCGTTGGGAATGTCGTGCAGTTGGGACATGACCCTGATTGAGAAAAGTGCCCGGATCGCGGCGCAGGAAGCCAGTGCCGATGGGATTTGCTGGACCTTTTCACCGATGGTCGACATTGCCCGCGATCCACGCTGGGGCCGTGTTTCCGAAGGTTCAGGAGAAGATACCTATCTGGGCTCACAAATTGCGCAGGCCATGGTAAAAGGTTATCAAGGCGATGATCTGACGAAGAACAATACCATTCTGGCCTGTGTCAAACATTTTGCATTGTATGGAGCGGCTGAAGCTGGCCGCGATTACAATACAACAGATATGAGCCGCATTCGCATGTACAACGAATATTTGCCTCCCTACAAAGCGGCTATCGATGCAGGGGCAGGCAGCGTCATGGCATCGTTTAACGAAATTGACGGTATTCCGGCAACCGGGAATAAATGGCTGTTAACCGATTTGTTGCATAAACAATGGGGGTTCAACGGATTTGTCGTTACCGATTATACCGGTATTGCTGAAATGACCGCGCACGGGATGGGTGATCTGAAAGAAGTATCTGCTTTGGCGTTAAATGCAGGAGTTGATATGGACATGGTCGCCGACGGATTTCTTGGAACCTTGAAAGAATCGCTCGACGAAGGGAAAGTGACTCAGCAACAAATTGATCAGGCATGCCGACGGATTCTGGAAGCCAAATACAAACTCGGTTTATTCGAAGATCCATATCGATATTGCGATGTCAACCGTGCTAAAGCCGAAGTTTTCACTCCTGAAAACCGACAGGCTGCCCGTGAAATTGCAGCTCAAACTTTTGTTTTGCTGAAAAACGATAAGCAGATTTTACCTCTTCAGAATAAAAAAACCATTGCATTGGTTGGCCCACTAGCCGATAATCGCGAGAACATGCCAGGAACCTGGAGTGTGGCTGGCGATTTCGCCAAATCGGTTTCGTTGCTCGATGGATTAAAAAATGCGGTAGGTGGTGAAGCCAATATTATTTACGCCAAAGGAACCAATGTGGTGGGAGATCCTCAACTCGATGCGCGGATCAGCATTTTTGGCAAACCGACGAAATGGGACAACCGCTCACAAAAACAAATGATTGCCGAAGCTGTTGCCGCTGCCCGCAAATCGGATGTGGTTATAGCTGCTGTAGGCGAATCGTCCGAAATGAGTGGCGAATGCGCCAGCCGATCGGACATCAACCTTCCGGAGAACCAGAAAGAATTGTTGGAGGCTTTGGTTGCAACCGGAAAACCTGTTGTGATGGTACTTTTTACGGGTCGTCCTTTAACCATCAATTGGGAGAAAGCGAATATCCCGGCTATCCTGAATGTATGGTTCGCCGGAACTGAAGCTGGAGATGCCATTGCTGACGTGTTGTTTGGAAAAGTGAATCCATCCGGGAAACTGAGCGCTACTTTCCCTCAAAATGTTGGACAAATTCCACTCTATTACAACCACAAAAACACTGGTCGCCCACTTCCGGAAGGCAAATGGTTCTCGAAATTCCGCTCGAATTACCTCGACGTTTCGAATGACCCGCTGTTCCCATTTGGATTTGGCTTGAGTTACACCACTTTCGATTATAAAAACCTGAAATTGTCTGATTCGAACCTAACGGCTACCGGGAAACTAAAAGTTTCGGTTGACCTGACAAACTCCGGAAACTACGACGGAGCCGAAGTTGTTCAACTGTATATCCGCGACATGGTTGGCAGCGTAACCCGTCCGGTGAAGGAACTGAAAGGTTTTCAGAAAATATTCCTGAAGAAAGGCGAAACCCGATCCGTTGAGTTCACCCTTACTGAAAAAGACCTGCGTTTCTACAACAACGACTTGAAGCTTGTCAGCGAACCTGGCGACTTCAAAGTATTTGTTGGAACCAGCTCGGCGAACACGCTCGAAGCTGGCTTTGTTCTAAAATAAAAAATCAGAAGAATGGAAACCGAAAAAGGGAGACTCATATCCGTTGGTTAAAACCAACGGCAAAGGATAGGAAGAGCTTTGGTCAAAAGTGAGCCTATCCTTTGCCGTCGCGCTTTAGCGGACGGACATGAATACTCAAAGCAAAAAGCCATCCCGTTCCCGAAATGGCTTTCGCACTTTTTATAAACTGCTGATATTAAAATAACTCTCAATTCATTTGTTTCAATTTCCGAAGGTAAATATTGCCGCTAATGGTTTCCAGCTTGATCGGCAAACTGCCGCTGTTGAGGGTCAAATCGCGTTTGGTTCCCACCCAACTCATTTCTTTCGAAGCCTTTTCTTCGAATTTCACATCCGAATATACATCGCCCGTTACGGTCGACAGATTGATGCGGGCTTTGAGTGAGGCTGGGATGGTATAATCAATAAATCCGCTGATCGAGTTGATTGACATCTTGCCCACAGAACCTATCAGTTCAATTTTGCCCGAAATGGTTTTCAGATTGAATTCCAGGTTGGCAGGCACTTTCAGCTTATAGTTGATCTTCGTTTCAAAATTGCAATGATCTTTCTGGCCTTTCACTTTTTTGATGCCTTCGAAATCAACTTTCTCAATCAGGTCGGCACTTCCAGAATGTTCATTCACGTTCAGAGTGTAATAATCGTTGTAACGGTTATCGTTGATATTGACTGTTACTTCCAGTTCGACTGTATTTTTATCCCACGCTTCCACACGAATGTTTTCAGCAAAATCGAATTTCATCTCCACTTTTTTGCCCTGAACATCCAGTTTTCTGGTGATCACTTTTTGAGAAAAGGATGTGACGATTAAGGCCACTATTAAAATAGCGGTTAAAATATACTTTTTCATGATTGGGAAATTTAACGTTTGCGCAGGTAAATATTTCCTGAAATGCTTTTTAGATAAACTTTTTGGCCACCACCATTCATGGTATATGAATTTCCGCCTTGCATTCGTAGAGCATCCATCCCATAAGCAAGTTTATCTTTTTCAACAGGTTTAGAAGCACTTTTCAGGTCAAGATTATTGAAAACATTTCCGTTGATGGTGCTAATTTCGATATTGGCCTTTTCAGAGCTTGACAGTGTAACATCAATTATTCCGCTCACCGATGCCAAAGAGGTAGGCTCGCTCTGATTGATTTTGTCGAAAACAACTTCCACATCACCGCTGATGGAATTAACCGTAAACGGACCCGACGATTTGGTAATCTTCACATTCGCGTTGAGTGTTTTAATCTCCAGACTTCCGGTAAACGAATCGACACTTACATCCTCTTTGGCAAACGGGCTTCCGTAGTCGAGGTTAACCGCCATTCCGGTTGGAACAAGGATTTTGTAATTGTAGTCGCGCACCTGACGGGTTGCTCCCTGAATGCTGACCACGCCATTTTCTTCGCTGACATTCACTCCAAGGTTGGTATTGTCTTCCATGGCGCCCAGCAATTTGAGACCCGCTGCGCGATCCGGACGTTCCATATTGAAATCAGATTCGATTACGATTGCATTACCGGTGGAGTTCTGCAATGAGATTTCACCCAATAGGTTGGCAATTTCAATCTTGTTTTTCACCTTGGGAGTGTACTCAAATTTTTTGGTCTGCCCCATCAGTAAAACTGGAAAAACAAGCGCTGTAACTATGATAGTAATTCTTTTCATGGCTAATAATTTTAAAATTTTAATTTAAACTGATCAGGTTTGCGAGTCGCGCCGGCTGTTTCTTCGCATACTGATTTTATATGATAATTTTCATCATATCTTTTGCATAAGCTTTTACGCTTTCGTCGGTTTTTTCATTGTTTGTAATGGTTTCAATCTGATGTTTGGCTTCTTTCACACCCTTTTCGGTTAGCACCTGGATCAGCGATATTTGCAGCAGCGGGTTCTCCTGAACGGTCAACGATTTGATGAGTTCCGTTTTGACCCGTTGATTTTTATCCATCAGTTCTGAAAGGGCTGAAATGGCCGCCAGACGTACATTTGTATTTTTATCGATGTTCATGGTGTTAACCAAAGCATCAATCAATTCAGGGCTAACATTTCCGGTAGTGCTGATGCTGTAAACCGCATCGATTTTCTGTGGCCCAGTATACTCGCGCAAACTGGCCAGCAAAACCTGCTGCTTTTGAGTCGAAAGCTCTGAAGTCAGTTGGTTTTGAACGATTTCACCTTTACGTGAACCAATCTGAAATCCCAGCCAATAAGTACCAAACGCGAATACCACCATTGCTGCAATCTTTGTCCACATGGGGACGAGACGAATCTTCTTCTTTTCCTGATTTCCAATCGAAGCCACCATTCCTTCAAATTCTTCTTTCATTCCTTCCGGAACTTCTGGAGCTGGAAACGAATCCATATAGTTTAAGAATGAGCTCAACTCGCTGTGAAGCATTTTGCAGGATGGGCAACTTTCCAGATGACTCCGGATCGCAGCCGATGTTGTTTCATCCAATTTCCTGTCGATGTATTCAGGAAGATTTATCTTTACCAATTCGCAGTCCATAATTATTCCATTATTATTTGGGTATAAATCTCTTTCAGCTTTTGTATTGCCCTGAAGGTTTTCACTTTCACTGCATTTTCGTTCGATTCGATGGTTGCGGCAATTTCTTTGTACGAAAATCCCTGAAACCGATTCAGTTCAATCAGTTCGCGATAACCCGGCGGAAGTTTTTCCATCGCTTCGAGCAGAAAATCGTATGACTCTCGAGCTTCCATCGCACTGACTGAATCGACCTGATCTCGCGCTGCAATTTCCGGTTCATCATTCAAGTCGTAAAATTTTCGGGCTCCCCTGAAATAGTCGACCATGATGTTTCGTGCAATCCGGAAAAGCCAGTGCATAAAAACCCGGTCCTCCTTCCAACTTTGACTGTAACGGATAATTTTCATGAAAACATTCTGCGTCAGGTCGCGACTCGCATCTACATCACGTGTCATCCTGACAAAATAGCCGTAAACGTTTTTGTAATACCTGTCGTAAAGTACGGCGGCTGCTTTGTTATCGCCCTGCGCCAGATGCTTCATCAATTGTTCGTCGCTTAACCGTTCAGTCATGTAAAATTTGGAATCAGTTTGCTTTAAAATTCGCTTATCTGAATACAATACCTTCGAAAGACCAATTCGTTACATCCGAGGTCAAAATCTTTTTTATTTTTCCCTTCGATACGCCTTCGGCTACTCAGGGAGCGGCGCCCTAATTGAAGGCATGTTGACTGCTCCCTGGGCACGAAACAGCCGAAGGAAGGATTCATAATGTTGCATAGATCCTGATATGATATAACGCAGTTATTTCATCCCCGGAGTAATAATGCGGTAATTGCCACTCAGGTGCATCACGCTAAACAAGTAAAGTAATCCATCGAAATACGGATCGAAATAGCCATCTGAGTATGGCTCGAGTTTGGCATTCCAAACGGCATCGACAAATTTCCAGCTTTTGGCTTGAGTTCCCATAATGGAAGCGGCAGCAGAGGTGGCAACAAGTCCCAGAGAGTGCCGTAACTTTTGATAGCCACCAGCCTGTAAAATTTCTTTTTGTTCTGGTAAAGATCCATCTAGCATAAACTGATCTTCGAAGGTGTCGATGCCACGGCAAAACAGAAAGTTCTGAATTCGATTGCCATAATCCTGCTGCCATTTGGTGTCTTTGGCATACCACGAATAATCCATGGCAATGTTCATAGGCACCCGCCACGAATCGTACCGGAAGGCTGGTTGCATTCTCCAGAAATTCCGTGGTGCTCCACTGAACTCTGCATAATCAGAATTCAATGCCGTGGCGCGATTGCAAGCACGGTGCAGGTAAACTCTCGAAGTATCGGCACAATCGCGGTAAAATTGTTCATGACCATCTTTGGCATATTCGGCCCACACTTCGTAAAAAGCCGGCAGGTGATACGAAGGATCGGTCCAGTTGTAGCCACCTTTATCAGGCACAAAAGTAATCTGCTTGTGTTCTGTATTAATCACATTGGTCACGCCTTGCGTTCCATCTTTGCTCCACATGGCATCCAAAATCCGGCGGGCTTCCTTATAATAATCAATGCCGGTGTCGTTGCCCCAACGGTTAGAGGCAAATAGCAAATCGGTCACAAAATACAATTCTCCGTCGGAGGCCGAACCCGGAGAATTTTGCTTGAAGGTTTTATTGTCGACACTCCAGGCAAAATAAGCATCCCGGGCGCCACCCTGATGCTGCATGTATTTCTTTGTCCAACGCCAAAGCTTGTCGAAGACTTCTTTTTTATTCAGTTGCACAGCTACCATCAGTCCGTATGAAAGTCCTTCGGTGCGCGCATCGTTATTTTTTAGATCGGAAACATAAGCCATTGAATCTCCCACTTCGGAATATACCTTGTCCGGACCTTCAAAAACATCGTAATATGCCTTACTAAGCTTGGCGTCGATATCAGCTTGTTTGTAACCAGCTTCAAGAAAAACGTTACGGTATTTGCCGGTTTCAAAGGCGCCCTTTTCCCATGGTTTCATTTTTCCGCGGGAATCTTTAATATCTTTGTTACAATCACCTGAAGTGGGTACTGTTTGCGTGAAGCAAAAACTCAGCAACGAGAAAGAGAAAATTGCAAGGATTAGAAATCTTTTCATGATTATTGTTTGAAGATGATCTGGGTTAGGTTCTATATCTACAAAGATAAACGAATAATAATCTGGAATATGAGTATTCGATAATATACCTAAATGAATAAGCCTTGTGGGGCTTTGCCCCAAACCCCAATTCCTTTTTTGTCTTGACACAAAAAAGGAATCAAAAAAGGTCAAGGCTACGTCCACTTCGCACAAAAAACTTACGTTCGATGGCTAAAATCGTTTAAACTCGCCAGCGGCTCAAACAGAAAAGATTTTTTAACGCCATCTTCACTTGTTTTTCGGCTCACTGGACGAGGCCAGTCGTCGGCCAAGCTCTTTTGGTAAAGTTACGATCATTTATAATCTGAAATATCTAACAGAACTGCTTATTTCTCCCTTTTATAAAGCGGCAACTTCGCCAAATTTGCAATGGTTTCGGCAGCCGAATCACCTTCAGGAGTGAAAGCCCAGACAAAGGCAGCTTTCAACTGATGGATTTCGCGCATGTTTTCAATAGCAGTTAAAGCAAGCTGTTTGGTAATTCCTTTCCGGCGGAATTCTTCCAAAACAAGTGCAGAGCAAAGATAAACCGCATCGTATTGGGCTTCAAGCGGGGTAAGGTCGAAAAGTTCTTTTTCCGAAATCTGTTTTTCAAGAAACCGGTTCATCAAATCGAGCGTAGTCGGGATGAGTAAAACCCAGGCAACCGGTCCATTTCCATCGTCGAATGCTGAAACAGTTGCCGGGTGCAACTTGCATAATCGCTCCAACACTTCGGCATTGACATCGATTTGACTCGGATCACTTTTAACGGCAAAAACTTCGTCAGCAAGTTGTACCAATCGTTCAAAATTGCTTATTGTCATACCCTAAAAATAGAAAATTTATCAATTTGCCAATCACTCACTTTTATCGTGCTGCTTTCATCAAACCTTTTCCTTCAGCCAGCTGTTACCAATTCAGCAACAATTCTTTTCTTTGTATTGAAATAAAACCCAATGACTATGCTTTGTTCAGGAAATATCATCAAAATGCGGTCTGAATTTGCCGATCCGGTTCAGTATTTTCTTCCGATTGGAGAAACAGAATTACCGATGAACGATTTGATCGGGAAATCAATCAGCCTAAAATTTACCGGACAAATCAACTGCATTTCGTGCGGAAAACGTACCAAAACGTCTTTTGGACAAGGCTTTTGCTACAACTGTCTGCAAACGGCTCCCGAAGCCTGCGAAACGGTGATGCGTCCCGAGTTGTCGAAAGCTCACCTGGGCATTGCCCGCGACATGGATTGGGCTCACGAACACGACCTGATCGACCATTTCGTTTACCTCGCCGTTTCCGGAGAGTTAAAAGTTGGCGTAACCCGTCATCACCAGGTGCCAACTCGTTGGATTGATCAGGGAGCCAGCGAAGCCATCATTCTGGCACGAACACCGAACCGCCACATTTCAGGAGTGATTGAAGTTTACCTGAAAAACTTTTTCTCGGATAAGACCAACTGGCGATCGATGCTCATGAATAAAACGGTTCAGGAATATAATCTTCCGGAGGAAAAGGAGAAAGCGTACCAATTGCTTCCGGCAGAATTACAGCAGTATTTGCATACCGACAATCACATCTGGAAAATTAACTATCCATGCTCCAACTTTCCGGAGAAAATTACTAGTGTTTCATTTGATAAGGATCCAGAGATTTCCGGAATTCTGAATGGAATAAAAGGCCAATACCTGATTTTTTCGGACGGAAGGGTGTTGAACATCAGAAAACACAATGGATACTTTCTGGAAATCAATGCAATTGACTAAATTGGGAAATTTGGGAATACCGGCTTTTGTTCTTCCTTCTCCGATTTTTTTTTCGTTAATTTATGACTCCAAAAAACTTGGATTGACAAACTACTATTTTGATTATGGAAACTATAGACTGGCAAAATTTAGGATTTGGGTATATGAAAACGGATTACAACATCCGTTGTACTTATAAAGATGGGGCTTGGGGCGAACTGGAAGTTAGCGATAGTGAGATGGTAACGATGCACATGGCTGCCACTTGCATTCACTATGGACAAGAATCGTTCGAAGGATTGAAAGCATTTCGTGGAGCTGACAATAAAGTTCGGGTTTTTCGTATGGATGAAAATGCCAAACGAATGCAGGATTCGAGCATGGGAACGATGATGGCTGTACTTCCGATTGAAAAATTTGAAGAAGCTGTTGTTAAAGCGGTGAAATTGAACGAGCGTTTTGTGCCGCCATACGAATCGGGAGCGGCCTTGTATATCCGTCCGTTTTTATTTGGAACCGGGGCACAGGTCGGCGTAAAACCAGCCAACGAATACATGTTTATTTTGTTTGTAACCCCTGTAGGCCCCTATTTTAAAGGTGGTTTCCAAACTACTCCGTTCGTCATTATGCGCGAGTTCGACCGTTCAGCTCCTCTTGGAATGGGCAAATATAAAGTTGGAGGAAACTACGCAGCCAGCTTGGTTGCAGGAGCAAAAGCTCACGAATTGGGCTACTCTAACGTATTTTATCTCGATGCCATCGAAAAGAAATACATCGACGAATGTGGCGCGGCTAATTTCTTCGGAATAAAAAACAACACCTACATCACCCCAAAATCAAGTTCCATTTTACCATCGATAACCAACAAAAGTTTGATGGTTTTGGCTGAAGAGATGGGAATGAAGGTAGAACGTCGTCAGATTCCGGTAGAAGAACTGGCAACTTTTGAAGAAGCCGGCGCCTGCGGAACTGCAGCTGTTATTAGTCCTATTGAGCGGATTGACGATTACGATGAAAAAATTTCATACGTTTTTACCAAAGACGGCAAGCCCGGTCCGATCAGCGAAAAACTCTACAAAAAATTGCGTGGCATTCAATATGGAGACGAACCTGACACGCACGGTTGGGTAACAATTATTGAATAAAAAGGCAAAAAAGATATTTTAAAACCCTGTTTGGAAATTCCAGATGGGGTTTTCTATTTCAAAACCTGTTCTTTAACTTATTTCTTGATTTCAAATAAGGGAAATCATAAATGAAACCGTCTATATTCTGTAATTTGCACTGCACCTAAAACCATAATCAATAAATCATGAATAGAATTATTTCACTGCTATTTGCTTTTCTGTCGTTAACTGCATTTGCACAAAACGACTGGGAAGACCAATCAGTAATCGGGCGTAACAAAATGCCAGCCCGTGCCACCTCGTATTCATTTTCTTCGGAAGATCTGGCACTGAAAGGTGACCGCTCACAGGCACGACTCCTCTCGCTCAATGGCGAATGGATGTTTCATTTCGAAGCTGATTCGAAAAACCGTCCGATGGATTTTTATTCCGCCGAAGCAAAAGTCTCGGGCTGGGATAAAATTGAAGTTCCGTCGTGCTGGGAGATGAAAGGTTATGGAACGCCGATTTACACCAATTCGACCTATCCATTTCCGAACCGTCCGCCATTTATAACACGGACAAACCCTGTGGGTTCCTATTTCCGCACGTTTGAAATCCCTGCCGATTGGGACGGAAAGCAAATCATCCTGCATTTTGGTGGTGTTAAATCAGCATTCTATGTTTGGGTTAACGGACAAATGGTTGGTTATAGCGAAGACAGTTGTTTGCCGGCTGAATTTGATGTCACAGAAAAAGTTCAGAAAGGTAAAAATACAGTTGCCGTTCAGGTTTTCCGCTGGTCGGATGGCAGCTATCTCGAAGATCAGGACCATTGGCGGATGAGTGGTATTCATCGCGAAGTGATGCTTTTGGCACAACCCCGAGTTGCATTGAACGACTTCTTTGTTCGCACAAAATTCGATGAAAATCTGGAGGATGCAATGTTGCAGATTCGTCCGGTGGTTACTATGAAAGACAGTATCAACATTGAAGGATGGACGGTTGAAGCCATGCTTTACAGCCCAACCGACAAACCTAAATTTGCTCAACCCTTGAAAATTGATTTGAGCAAGATTGTTTACGAAGAATATCCGCAGCGCGACAATGTGAAGTTCGCACTTCTGGAAACAAAAGTTGAATCGCCACAAAAATGGTCGGCCGAGTTGCCAGTTTTATATACACTGGTTTTAACCTTGAAGGATGAAAAAGGTAACGTACTCGAATCAAGAAGCACCAAAATTGGCTTCCGCGACATCCGCATTCAGGATGGCGTATTTCTGGTGAACGGCAAACCGGTGAAATTATATGGAGTAAACCGGCACGATCACAGCGAAACAGGAGGGAAAACCGTTACTCGCGATGAAATGTTGAAAGACGTTTTACTGATGAAACAATACAACCTAAATGCAGTTCGTACTTGTCATTAC
>JBBQXI010000068.1:0-12728 GCA_038209805.1 Bacteroidales bacterium
AAAGCGATCCCAGAATGTTGAAGGAGGCGATAACTAAAATAAAAGCCAGAATAAAGAAAATGGCCCATTTTTCGGATTGCATCACCCTGTAAAAAAGTTCGTGTTGCTCGAATTGCGTTTTAACTGCAAACTGATTGCCCAGAATATGTGCTATTTCATCTTTGACAACATTTTCGGATGCGCCTTTCGTCAAGCCCACTTCAATAGCACTTACACGATCCTCCATCTGAAATAATTCCTGAGCAAAATCGAAAGGAACCAACACGTACTTGGAGTCAATTTCTTGTTGATTGGCAAATATTCCGGAGGCATAAATGGTGTTGTGGTTAAATGTATTTTCCAATGTCGTCCGTCCTTTTGAGCCTTTTTGCAGGGTGTAAATGTGAATTGGATCGGTAAAACTGAGTCCAACCGATAAATAATAAGCGACCCCTTGTCCAACTAATGCAAACGGAACATGATCGGCTTCGAGCAAAAAGCGGCCACTGGTAATGCTGCTTGTGTCCAATCTGGAAACCTGGTTGTAGTTGGTGGGCACTCCCTTGATTGTGGCGAAGTACTGACGATTGCCATACATCAAAAAGGCGTCTTCTTCAATAATTGGAGTAACTGTTGAAATACCGGCAATCTGTTTGATTTTATCGATATCGATTGAATTCAATTCGAACGACTTGCCTTTAATCGTGTTGGTAATTTTTATATCCGGATCGAATGTGGAGAAAAGTGATTTGATCGAAAAATCGAGCCCGTTGAAAACCGATAAAATTACCACCAGCGCAAATGTGCCAACAGTTACACCCGCGATCGATACTCCGGAAATGATGTTGATTACATTGACCGATTTTTTCGAAATCAGGTAACGACGGGCGATATAAAAGGCGGTTTTCAATATTTACCAATTGTCTATTTACAATTTACTATTTTCCTTTCCTAATGACGGGTGACTCTTTTCCAGTCATTTACTTCCAGGCTTTTACGATTAACCCGGTTCCGCTTTTGTGTTTCATTCCGAGGTCAAAAAAGTTCAGGATGAGGGCAAATGGATAAACAACGAGGTAATAAAACGGAAGAATAATAAAGAATATTTTGCTTGCTCCCAGCATCAGAATGGGGTATTTCATCGATAGTTTCCACGATATTTTTCCTGGATTTCCATACGAGTAGCGCGCTTCAATTTTCGAAAATCCAACCGATTTTAGCTTGGTTTCAATATCGGTGATGTTGTATCCATCTCGAACGTGTTCGTCAATAAACCCATGGACACCTTCTTCGTGATCATGGTCGTGCGAGTCGGACCCGCCCTGATCGGATGGAGTTGAAATCAGCAACAATCCACCTTGTTTCATCGAAGCATAAAAATTTCGGAAAACCTGCACATCTTCTTCAATATGTTCCATTACGTCAACTGAGAGGATCAGGTCGTATTTATCCGGCTCCTGAAATTGAGTCAGATCGGCCAGTTCGAACTTTACCTTATTGGCTAGTTCTGCCTTTTGCATAAATTGGTTGCAATCTTCAATCTGTTCAGGTTTGATATCAACAGCTTTAATGTTTGCCTGTGGAAACCAGCGTGACATGCGGTAAGTGTATTGTCCAAAACCCGATCCGGCATCCAGAATAGATTTCACTTCAGGAGTAGAATAGGTACGTTTACGAAGTTCTTTGCGGATGTGCCATGCCCGAAGCAACAGCAGGTCGAGCAACTGATAAAACAGCTTGCGTAAAAGCGGAGTCTGGTTAAATACTTTTCCCAGTGAGCGTTTAATCGGATCGTATTGCATTTTTTTTTATTCTTGATTATTAGAATATTAGAATCTTGAATTTTCGGGTGCAGAACTTTTTTTATTCAAGATTCAAGATTTGAAATTCAAGATTATTCTTTGAGCAGTCGGTCGATGTTATCGATATAGTCGAGGCTGTCGTCAATGTGGAAGTCGAGTTGCGGAACTATCCGGAGTTGTTTCCCGACTTTTAGCCCAAGCAGACCTCTTATTTTTGAAGTGTGCTTTTTAATTTCAAGCAGAACTTCTGCGCCTTTTTCGGACGGGAAAATACTCAGATAAACACGCGCAATCGAAAGATCGGGCGAAATCCTGACATTGGTAACACTGAGCAGTATCCCATGAAACAGGTCTTTCCCTTCTTTTTGGAGTATGTCGGCCATGTCCTTCTGGATCAGACGCGATATTTTATTTTGACGTGTAGTTTCCATCGTATTTGTTTTTTATCATTAAGCGCTCAAAGGTAATTAAATTTGTTCGAACAAAAGGAAAGTCAATTGGTTCTGGGATTCGAATATCATACTGCCATCATTTGAATCGTTTATTTTCTTTAAGTTCGCGCTCAGAAATAACTTTTACTTTAAACTTCTGCCTTGATTTTCGATTACAGCCTTTGGGGACTTTTTCTGGCCAGTTTTCTGGCAGCAACGGTTGTGCCTTTTAGTTCGGAAGTCGTACTTACGGCAGTTCTGGCTAATGGAACTGATATATACTCAGCTGTAATTGTTGCATCGCTTGGCAACTGGGTTGGAGGCATGAGTAGTTTTGCGCTTGGATATTTGGGGAAATGGGAGTGGATTGAGAAATACCTTCGGGTTAAACGTGAAACCATTGAAAAATGGCACGATCGTTTGTATAAAAGTGGTGCCTTCTTTGCTTTCCTGACTTGGCTGCCCGGGGTTGGAGATATCTTTGCAATCGGACTTGGAGTTCTGCGATCGAATATTTGGATTGTTGCCATTACGATGCTTGCCGGTAAGTTTATTCGATATGTGGTTTGGGCATGGTTAAGCGGGTTGGTATTCTGAACTCGATCATTTTTTAAGTCCAATTCACTCGTATTTAGATCAAATGGAGTTTTAGTTTTATTCGTTGTGTCCTAATTTCCGAAACAAAGTCGGAAAATCATAAAATATTTAACCACCAAAGCCGTCCACTCTGAAAGGACGATTACAAATCCAAAGCATATGCTTTGTTGTGGAGAGAGGATAGTTCTCTTTTACCGTCTTAAAACCGTCATTCACCTATTGATTTTGCTTGATTATCTACCCCGTTAACTATTGTTCTTGTTAAAAGCAGGAATTTTGACACGAAATGTTAACGAACACTTTACATGCAGGAAACGTTTCGTATTAAAAATGTTTCCTTTCTTTGTCCTGAAATTTAAAGTAAACTGAAAATGCAGGAAGAATTGAATTTTGATGATCCTAAATTACTGGCGATTCTGGAAAGAACTATTGAATTGTTTTCTGAATTCGGGATCAGAAATTTGAATATGGATGATATAAGCCGAAGTCTGGGGATTTCGAAAAAGACTCTTTATCAGTATGTGAAAAGCAAGGAAGATTTGATCGAGAAGCTTTTCTACTTTGATGATATGAAGTGGGACAAAGAGATGTCAAAAATTAAATTTGAAGAATTAAATGCGATAGAGGGATTGATTCAGGTTAGTTTATTGGTTTTTGAAGAAATGGGAAGATTAGATTCGAAAACAAAGTTTGAATTGAAGAAATACTATGAACCAATTTTTACTCAATTTATGGTTCGGAAACAGAACCATATTTTTAACCAGATTAGTCAAAATATTAAACAAGGAATTGCAGAAGGATTTTATCGCAGCGATGTAAACATAGATTTAGTTGCCGGTTTGTATGTGAGAAACCTGGTAGAGATGCATAAAAAAGATTATTGTTTTGTCGAAAACATCACTTTCGAGCAGGTATTTCAGGTGATGTTTGAAAGCCATATTCGCGCAATTTCAACTTTGGAGGGTATTGCCTACTTCGAAAAACGCAAGTCAGAAATAAGTCAATCGAATAAAAATATTTTTAACCAATAAAGATTACAAAACATGTTCAGAAAACACAAACAGATTCTACTCCTGGCAGTAATGTTTCTTACCGGAACATTACTTTCCAGTGCGCAGGAGCCAGTCCGGTTATCGCTTCAGGATGCCTTAAAATTGGCCATGCAAAACAACACGAACATCCTCAATTCGGATCTTGATCTGAAGATTGCCCAAAAGAAGGTTTGGGAAACCGTGGCTACAGGTCTTCCTCAAATTTCTGCGAAAGGAGCTTATCAGCACATTTTTAAAGTTCCAACCATGAGTTTTGGTGGTAAAACAGTTTTATCAAATACCGAAGTTCCCTGGGATGCAACCACTCAAAGTGGCACAATGAGCTCTCTTAAACTTTTAAGCGGAGAAAATATTTATTTAAACAGCGAGGCTGGTACTCCTATTGAACTTGGTGTTAAAAGCAACACAACCTTTGATTTCACTCTTTCACAGCTAATTTTTAGCGGATCGTACATCGTTGGATTACAGGCAACTAAGGTCTATTATGGACTGACCAAACAAAATGCAGAGAAAGCAAAACTCGATGTCATTGAAACGGTTACAAATACGTATAACATGATTCAGTTGGCTGAGGAAAGCCGGAAAATTCTAGCTCTAAACCTCGAAAACATTAATAAGACCTTGTACGAAGTTTCAGAAATGAACAAACAAGGTTTTCTCGAAAAAACAGATGTTGACCAGCTCGAATTAACCGGAAATACCGTTCGGAATGCGATTAACCAGATTGACAGCAATTTAGACATGGCTTATCGTTTGTTGAAAATTCAAATGGGTATGGATGATGCTGCAAAAGTTGAATTAAGTGATGCATTAGAATCGGGTGAATCACTTACAGCATCGAGCGCACAACTGTTTGCCGAATCATTCAATATCGGTCAGAATATTGATTATCAACTTATCCAAACTTCAGAGAAAGCAGCCAAATTAGAGTTAGATCTGGCCAAATCAAGTTTTCTTCCAACTATTTCTGGCTTTTATAATCACACCGAAAAGCTGAAAGCTGCGGCATTCGATTTTACACCCAAAGATGTGGTTGGCGTAAATTTAAGTATGCCAATTTTTAGCAGTGGTCAACGATTGTCGGTTGTATCTCAAAAGCGGATGGCGCTCGAGCAAGCCAAAAACACACGTCAATTTGTTTCCAGTAGTCTGGCGATGCAATCTACTCAGTATCAGAACGACTTAAAACTGAAACTTGAAAAATATCAAAATCAGAAAAAAAGTAAGGAGTTATCTGACGATATCTACCAGCGTACCCTTGAAAAATACAAGCAGGGTGTGGCTACAAGTATGGATCTGATGACCAGCCAAAACCAATATCTGACCAATCTGACTAACTATTACCAGGCTATCTATGATTTGCAGGGTTCAAGGTCTAAATTGGAAAAACTGTTCAACATTAATCCGAATGCCGAAAACAAATAGAAATTCATAAAACTACAAATACGAAAAACAATGAAAAAAATTATTTACTATTCTGCACTAATCGCTTTTTTGGTTTCGTGCAGCCAGAATACCGACAAAAAGGCGGAGCTCGAAAAGCTGAAGACAAAACACGATGAATTAGCTACCCAAATAGCCCAACTCGAAGCCGAAATTAATCCGGAAGGAGCGAAAGCAGAACAGAAAGCAATTACTGTTAAGGTGACCCCATCAGTTGAGTGTGTATTCAATCACTACATTCAGGTACAAGGAACTGTTGATGGCGATCAAAATATTGCTGTTAGCCCACAAATGTCAGGCATTGTAACTGGCGTTTATGTAACTGAAGGCTCATCGGTGAAAAAAGGACAAGTAATGGCTGATCTTGATGCTCAGGTTTTGAAACAATCGCTCGAAGAAGTGAATACTCAACTACTACTTGTTAATAGTATTTACGAAAAGCAAAGCGCTCTGTGGGATAAGAAAATTGGAAGTGAAATCCAGTATTTGCAAGCCCAGAACAACAAAGAATCGCTTGAAAAACGAGTAAATACAATGAAAGAACAGCTTAAATTGGCAAAAATTATTTCGCCAATCAGCGGTACTGTCGAAAGTGTTCCACTTCGGGTTGGTCAAATGGCTGCCGCAGGTCAACCAACTTCGGCTATTCGTGTCATTAATATGAATGTGGCAAAAATTTCGGCCGATGTGGCTGAAACTTATGCTAGCCGCATTAAAGACGGAAACGCTTGTCTGGTTAATTTTCCGGATTTAGGTAAAGATATCGAGACCAAATTGAACTTCACCAGTCGTTTTATCGATCCAACCAACCGTACTTTTAAGGTTGAATGTAAAATTTCGTCCAGAGATGCTGAATTACGCGCCAATATGATTGCTTATATTAAAATCAAGGATTACACCAACGAAAAAGCGTTTTGCATTCCGGTGACTTACATTCAGAGCAATCAGGACGGTAAATTTATCTATATCGCGAAACAAACCGGTACCCAATGGTCTGCCGAAAAAAGAATGATTAAAACGGGTATGGATTACGATGGAGTTATTGAAGTTCTTGAAGGACTTACTGCTGGTGAAAATATCATCACTGCCGGATTTCAGAATTTAAACCCAGGTGAAATTGTAGTTTTCTAATTCCAAAAATGACCTATTATGTCGAAAGAAAACAAGTTTAAAGAATTTTTTGCAACAAGCTGGGCTATTGATAACCGGACAAGCGTGTATGTACTTGCGGTCCTGATATCGTTACTCGGTATGATGAATTACTATTTTATCCCTAAAGAACAGTTTCCGCAGGTAGTAATTCCATATATCATTGTAAGTACGCCATATCCAGGAACTTCTCCCGAAGATATTGAAAACCTGGTTACCCGTCCAATCGAAAAACAATTGAAATCGATCTCGGATGTGAAGAAGATAACCAGTAATTCAGTTCCCGATTTCTCTTCAATTATCGTTGAGTTTGACCCTAATTTGTCGATCGAAACGGCCAAACAGCGCGTTCGCGATGCTGTTGACAAATCGAAGAGTGATCTTCCGTCTGATTTGCCTTCGGATCCTTCGATTATGGACGTTGATATTTCCGCTATGCCGGTGATGTACCTCAATATTTCCGGAAACTATGATCTGGATAAATTGAAACATTATGCAGAAATTGCTCAAGATAAAATTGAAGGCCTAAAGGAAATTACCCGCGTTGATATTGTTGGTGCACTTGATCGTGAAATACAGGTGAATTGCGACATTTTCAAGATGCAGGCGGCAAAAGTTACCTTCAGCAACATTGAACAGGCCGTCGCAATGGAAAATATGACCATTTCGGGAGGTACATTAATTAACAATGGCGTCCGGAATACAGTCCGGATTAAAGGTCAGTTTGCTGATATTCAAACGCTGAAAGATATTGTGGTTCATTCGTCAAGCGGCGCTTTTGTTAAGTTGAGCGACATTGCTGATGTAAAAGATAGTTTTAAAGAACAGGAAAGTTTTGCACGTCTGGATGGTAAGAATGTAATCACCCTGAATGTGATTAAAAAGAATGGTGCAAACCTGTTGGACGCTTCTGATCAGATTGTACAAATTGTTGCAGACCTGAAGGGTCGTGAGTTTCCAAAAGGCATGGATGTTACCATCACCGGTGACCAGAGTCTTCATACCCGTAATACTCTGGAAGAGCTGAATAATACGATCATCATCGGATTCATTCTGGTTACCATTGTACTGATGTTCTTTATGGGCTTTACCAACGCGTTTTTCGTTGGTTTGTCGGTGCCACTTTCCATATTTGTGGCTTACCTGATTATTCCGGGACTGGGCTTTACCATGAATATGATCGTGATGTTTGCATTCATCTTTGCCCTCGGAATTGTGGTTGACGATGCCATTGTAGTCATCGAGAATACCCACCGGCTGCACAAGTTTAATCCCGATATCAACATAGCGGCCAAGAAGGCGGCCGGTGAGGTCTTTCTTCCCATTTTATCAGGAACATTAACGACTTTGGCACCATTCTTTCCATTGGCTTTTTGGCCTGGAATCGTTGGTCAGTTTATGCATTATTTGCCTGTAACATTGATTATTACGCTATTCGCCTCACTCTTTGTTGCCTATGTCTTTAATCCGGTGTTCGCCGTTTCGTTTATGAAACACGAGTACGATCACGAATTTCAGGAAGGAAGCGGTTGGAAGAAGATTAGAAATATCATGATAATTATGCTGGCATTTGCAGCTGTATTTTATGCTACGAAAGTTTATGGTCTGGCCAACTTCATGGTTTTTGCAGTACTGATGATCTTGTTTTTCCATTTTATCCTCAAAAAAATGATCACAGTCTTTCAGGAGAAAACATGGCCATGGATCATGAGTATTTATGAAAGGCAGTTGCGGATGATTCTGAAAGGCGGACGTCCGATAATAATTTTGGGTGGAATGATTGGACTTTTCATTTTAACCATCTTCATTACAGGAGCAGTTAAACCTACCGTGTTGTTTTTCCCTGATAGCAATCCAAATAATATTTACGTGTACGTAAAAATGCCCGGAGGTACAGATCAGAAAGTAACTGACAGTATCACAAGTATTGCAGAACAACGCGTTTATAAGGTAATTGGTAAAAATAATCCTGACGTTGAATCTATTATTTCGAACGTAACTATTGGAGCGGAAGAACAAGGATTTGCATCAACCGGAACTCCGTTTAACAAGGGAAAAGTTTCTATCAATTTTGTGGAACATAAATTACGCACCACTGGAGTCTCAACTACTCAATACCTGGAAATACTTCGAAAAGAGGTGAAAGATATTCCGGGAGCTGAAATTTCGGTTGACAAAGACAGCAACGGGCCACCAACTGGTAAACCAATTAACATCGAGATAACCAGCGAAAACCTGGAAATTCTGATTGCCGATGCAAATGCTTTCCGTGATCACATTAAGTCAATGAATATTCCGGGAATTGAAGAATTAAAATCTGATTTTGAGATGAATTCTCCAGAAATCATTGTTCAGATTGATCGTGACCGGGCTCAGCGTTTGGGAATTTCAACCGGACAGATTGGTCTTGAAATTCGTACAGCTTTGTATGGAAAAGAAATCTCAAAGTTTAAGCAGGATGAAGA
The DNA here is from genome assembly GCA_038209805.1 of Bacteroidales bacterium. Lineage (GTDB taxonomy): Bacteria > Bacteroidota > Bacteroidia > Bacteroidales > Prolixibacteraceae > Aquipluma. The sequence continues at coordinate 8,919 of JBBQXI010000068.1, forward strand.
TGAATATCCAATTATGCTGCGGTACGAAAAAGTTACCCGCGATAACATTGATGCTTTGGTGAATCTGATGATTACCTACCGGGACATGAATTCAGGAATGTTACGCAGTATTCCGTTATCGACTGTTGCTAAAATTGATTATACATCATCTTATGCCGGAATTAAACGACTCGATCAAAAACGTGTGATTACAGTTTATTCAAATGTTCTTTCAGGTTATTCGGCTAACGATATTGTTCCAATTATCAAGCGTGAAGCTAAGAATTTCACGTTCCATGAAGGTACGAATATCAAGTTGACCGGAGAACAGGACGATCAGGCAGAAACGGCTACATTCCTTTTGAAAGCAATGATCATAGCTCTTGGAGCAATCTTCTTTATTCTGATAACTCAGTTTGGTTCGGTTAGTAAATCGCTTATTATCTTGAGTGAGGTTATTTTCAGTATCATCGGCGTTCTACTTGGTGTAATGATCTTCCATATGGATTTGGTAATCATGATGACCGGACTTGGAGTTGTAGCATTGGGAGGTATTGTCGTCCGAAACGGAATTCTGATTGTCGAATTTATAGATTCGAAGAAAGCAGAAGGTATGCCAACGCGACGTGCAATTATCGAAGGTGGAAAAACCCGTATGACGCCGGTAATTCTGACCGCAACTGCAACCATGCTTGGCTTGGTTCCGTTGGCAGTGGGTATGAATATTAACTTTACCACGATGTTTACTGAATTGAATCCACACATTTACTTTGGTGGCGATAATGTGGCATTCTGGGGGCCATTGGCTTGGTCAATCATTTTCGGATTGAGCTTTGCTACATTCCTAACCCTGATGTTTGTTCCTGCTTTGTATGAGCTGGATTATACCATCAAACTGAAGATGAAAAAACGCAAAAATCTGAAACGAATTAAAGCGTTAACTAAATAGAAAGTTTTGGATAAATAAATAGGGTAGGGGCTAACTCACAAAGAGTTAAGCCCCTATTTTTATTTCAACTTAGGCCGATATAAGCCTTCGTGTGTTTCCTGAATTAGGTCAACTAGCGGAATATTTGCCGGACAACGCGATAAATCTATCCTTTTCAGATTCTCTTCGGTGGGGAAATTGCCGGGAAACCAATGGTCTTTTTCCTGAAACATGTTGTATCGGTAAAGGCCAAAGTCTTTCATGTCGTAGCATTTCCATAGTGTTCTGAAGCGCAGTATCTCCGGAATGTTCAATCCTGAAGGATCGTTTTCCATGCAATACGCATCAAAATTTGAATACGGATCAAGTTGCATCTGATCGTCAAGAACTTGTTTGATCTGGTCATCTTCCGGAGAAAGAGGCGACGGTGCCGGGAAAATACCGTTGAGGTGGTCGAATTGCGCTGTTACAGGCAAGCCAAAGGTTAGCGTATGAATGGCTGAATGGCTCAGGCAAAATCGGGCATTCCATTGAATCGGATGAAGGGGTGCTGTTAATTCAGCCAGTTTTTTCGATGGATGGAAAAGTTGTCCTCCTTTGTCGTTGGGCGAAATAATAAATACGCCCATGTCTTTCGATTCGGCCAGATCGATGGCGGCTTTATTTCGCTGGAAAAAATAATAATAATGCAGATTTACGAAGTCGAAAAGGTTTGTTTCTATGGCTGTCAGAATAACATCAAGCGGTGCATGAGTACTGAATCCGACATGTTTGATGATTCCCTCTTCTTTCATCTTCAGCAACTCTTCAACCGGACCACCTTTGGCACAAGCGGTTTCCAACAGACCCATGGTATTGATTCCGTGCCAGGCATAAAAATCGAAATAATCGGTTTTCAAAGCTTTTAATTGACTGACAACCATTTTTCGTGTGTCTTCGGCAGTTTTCGGATTTCCTTTAGTCATCAAAAAGTACGAATCGCGTTTCAGTTTGAGTTCATCATTCAGAACCCGACCATAAACATGTTCGCTTTTGCCATATCCATGGGCAGTTTCAATTAAGTTGATTCCTTGTTCCATGGCTTTTTGAACAGTATCGCGACATTGATCAAGTGTATCCTGAGGAATTTCCTCGCGAGGTTCAACTCCGGTATGTTTAAAGCGCATGCCACCTAAGGTAATAACACTCACCATTTTGTTGGTTTTTCCGAAGCGGCGATATTCCATTTTTGGCCGATAAATCGTTAAGTTTTTAAAATCCATATCCTGTTTTGAAAATAATCGGTGAAAATAATCATTCTAAAACAGAAAAATGGAGGGTAAGTTTAAGCTGATGGGCTGGTCTTCAATAAAGCCTCGGCAATAATCAAATCTGTTGGATTGGTGATTTTTATATTTTCACGATTTCCTTCAACCATGAAGATAGGAAAACCTGCCTTTTCAGCCACCGAAGCATCGTCGGTAAATGCCGGATCAAAATCTTGTTTAAAAGCTTCTAGGATTTGTTCACTTCGGAAAGTTTGTGGTGTTTGAACACTAAAATACAGACTTCTGTCGACAGAAACATTCAGATTTCCTTCTTGTTTTCGGAGCGATTCATTTACAGATAAAACTGGTATTGCGTTACCATTTTTTTGAGCCATGAGATAACATCTTTCAATTGTCTGACGGCTCACCAATGGCCTAACCCCGTCGTGAATAAAAACGATTCCTTTGTCATCAATTTGCGAAAGTCCGTTTTGAACAGAATGGAATCGGGTTTTACCTCCGAAAACAACCTGATGCGGCAGGGAAAATGAATGCTTCAAGCATAATGCTTTCCAGAGCTGCTGTTGATCTTCAGGAAGTACAAGTATGATTTTGCTTTCAGGATTGAAGTTGTGAAAAACCTGAATGGTGTGCATCAAAACAGGTTTTCCGCACAATTCCAGAAACTGTTTCGGAATTTCTGTTCCCATCCGGCTTCCCGAGCCTCCGGCAACAATAATGACAAATTTTTTCATAATCTCTAAATTCAAAGCAAAAGTACAATTTCATTACAAAAGAATAAGTTCCCAACCGATTAACCTGAGTTCGATATTAATTTTATGGATAACTATTGAAAAACAACAAGTTAATAACCTGAGTTCGATATATCATATATTGAAAATCAATCATATAGTATGAATATTTTCTCGTTTGCCCCCTAAATCCCCCAATGCGGGGGACTTTTGATCCTGCATATTCGGAGCATTGTTGATAAAAGAGACAGTTTTAAAAATTTCTACGTCGAAACTCCCTTCTCCTTTACGGAGAAGGGTTGGGGATGAGGTATTTGTCCGATTTGAGAACAAATGCTTATCTCGAACTCAGGTTAATAAGGTTATACTATCTTATGCATAATATTTCTACTGAGGTTTGGTATTCAAATATGGTTTTAAAACCTTAACCTATATTTTTGAACGTCAGTAGTAATTAATAATTCAATCCAATAACCTTATTGCCTTATTTAGAGAGTGTTATCATGTATTAGATATCGTCAGATGATAATTAGTTCAGGACTAAAGGCAGATAATCATCAGCCGCCAGCCCTGAATTTCCTCCAGAAAAGATGATGAGCTAAAAACTGGGGAAGCCTGTATTTTGCTGCTTTGGTGTTTCATTTTTAACGTACTCAAACCAATCAAAATCAGCACTTGCGGATGATGCTTTGCCATTTCCAGTGGCATAAAATCCAACATAAAGGCCGGTAAAACCGCCAGCAGTTTCAGAACTTAAGAATTTCGAAGGTACTTTCTGAATTTCTTTGAACGCCTCATTCCCCTGTGCAAAAGAAAAGCTAAACGTAGTTCGTTCTCCCTTTATCATCAATTTTACCGGGCCTGATTTTAAAACGGCTTCTTCCGACTCGTGAATCACGTTTCC
>JBBQXI010000069.1:0-12705 GCA_038209805.1 Bacteroidales bacterium
GACTTTTGTGAAAGCTGACATCTGTCGCGCCGATTTACTGGTTGAAATTGAAGCCGAATTGATTAGCTGATCATACAAATTGATATTTCTTGTAATACAACCTAAACCTATATCACCATGAAACTAAAACCCTTTACCTTACAAATTGCTATCGTTCTGCTCGTTTTTTCTTTTCTGACATCCACCGGACAAACCAGAGAGTTGACAACTTTGCAGACAGGCTGGAAATTTTCGAAAGGCAGTTTTGAAAAAGCGTCTCAACTGAAATTCGATGATTCGAAATGGCAGGAAGTTACTATTCCGCACGATTGGGCTATTGCAGAACCGACAGTAATTGATGGTGATGGAAATACCGGCAAACTTCCGTGGATGGGTGAAGGCTGGTATCGCAAAAGTCTGGAGATTCCGGCAACCTATTCCGGGAAAAATATCATCCTGATTTTCGATGGAATTATGTCGAAACCCGAAGTGTACCTGAACGGACAGTTGGCCGGCAAATGGGATTACGGTTACAATTCGTTTTACCTCGATGTGACCAAACTGGTAAATTTCAGTGGTAAAAATCTGTTGGCGATTCATGCTGATACCCGCGATCACGATAGCCGCTGGTATCCCGGAGCTGGCATTTACCGGAAAATTCAGATGATGGTGGTCGATCCGCTTCATGTTGGAGTTTGGGGAACCCAGATAACAACTCCGATTGTAAAATCAAACTTTGCTGAAGTTCGGATCACGAACACTGTGATTAATAATTCAGGAAACACTGAAGATAAAATCAAAGTTGAGAATATTATTCTGAACCAGAAAGGCACCGAGATTGCCCGGAAAGAAGCTACGACTAAAATAGCTTCAGGAGCAAGCAAGGAAGTTGAGACCAGTATCGGGCTGACTGATCCTCAACGCTGGGATATCGCCAGTCCGGTGATGTATCAGGTGAAAACCAACATTTACAAAGGCGACAAGTTGGTTGATTCATCGGTTAATTCGTTTGGAGTGCGCACCATCCGGATCACACCCAACAATGGTTTGTACCTGAACGATAAACGGGTTCAACTGAAAGGCGTTTGCCTTCACCATGATCAGGGATTGCTTGGTGGTGCTTTTTATCCACGGGCGATGGAGCGTCAGATCGAGATTATGAAATCGATGGGCTGCAATGCCATTCGCACCAGTCACAATATGCCTGCTCCTGAGTTATTGGAGTTGTGCGATAAAATGGGAATTCTGGTTTTCGACGAAGCCTTCGATAAATACGACAAAAAAGCTGACATTACTGAAGCAACCGATTTTGAAGATTTTGCTCACCGAAACATTCAAAATTTTGTTGAACGCGACCGGAACCACCCTTGTATTTTTATTTGGAGTTTTGGAAACGAAATGGCCGATGTGCAATACAACCAAAACAATGGTTTCCATAGGATGCAAACCATGATCAATTATATCCGCAAATACGATCCAACACGTCCGGTGACTATGGCTTGCGACAATACCAACAGCGCAATCGGACGGCATTTCGATTTTTACGATGTACACAGTTGGAATTATGGTCGCCGCTACAGTCTTGCCCGCCAGATGGAACCCAACAAGGCAGTCATTGTCAGCGAGTCAGGTTCAACGGTCAGTACACGTGGGTTTTACGAATTGCCTCTTCCGGAAAAAAGAAGCGAATTCACACCTTCGCTTCAGGTAAGTTCGTACGATTTAAATGTTCCGGCCTGGGCCGATTTGCCCGATGAAGATTTTATGTGGCAACAGGATGATGAATACATTGCCGGAGAATTTGTTTGGACTGGCTTCGACTATTTAGGAGAGCCAACTCCTTACGGAAACGATTATGCTAAAGGTCATGGACTAACTGATAAAGAAGCTTCGCGCAGTTCGTATTTCGGAATTGTTGATTTATGCGGCATCCCAAAAGATCGTTATTATCTGTACAAAAGCTACTGGAAGCCTGAAGAAACAACGGTTCATATTCTTCCTCACTGGAACTGGGATGGCACTAAAGTCGATAAAGTTCCGGTATTTGTTTACACCAACGGCGATTGTGCCGAACTTTTCCTGAATGGAAAATCCTTGGGCAAAAAATGCAAAAATCCAACTTCGTTGAAATCAATTGAGCGTTTCCGCCTGATGTGGAATGATGTAACATACCAACCTGGCGAACTTAAAGCGGTTGCCTACAAAGAAGGTGTGGTAATTGGCGAAGAGACATTGAAAACAGCAGGTGAACCCTACCAAATTCGATTGACTCCCGACCGTTCAACGATTCATGCCGATGGAATGGATTTGTCGTATGTGTTGGTTGAAGCTGTCGACAAAGAAGGAAACGTTTGTCCGTTGGCTGACAATAGAATTGAACTATCAGTTAGTGGATCATGCAGAATTGCCGGTGTTGGTAATGGCAATCCTCAGTCGTTCGACTCATTTCAGGCCAATTACGTCAATCTTTTCTACGGAAAGGCAATGCTTATTGTAGGCTCTGGCTTTGAAAAAGGCGACATCAGCATAACCGCAACATGCAACGGTTTGGTAAAAGACTTAAAACTGATCAAAACAGAATAAGGTTTTCACTGACCAGAAAACTTCAAAAAATTAACCTGAAAATAGAATTAGTATGATACGAAATCTTTTTATGCTGGTAGTCTTTTTTACGGCTACCCTTATCCTATCGGCGCAAAACCCTGTTCCGGTCTATCTCGATCCTTCCAAATCTGTTGAAGAACGGGTCGAGAATGCCTTGTCGCTGATGACTACCGAAGAAAAGGTAGCCCTTTGTCACGCTCAGTCGAAATTCAGCAGCAAAGGCGTTGCCCGTCTGGGTATTCCTGAAATATGGATGAGTGATGGTCCACATGGCGTTCGTGCCGAGATAGAATGGGATAGCTGGGGCTATGCCAATTTTACCAACGACTCGTGTCTGGCTTTTCCGGCGCTGACTTGCCTGGCATCAACTTTTAATCCTGAATTGGCAGCCCGCTACGGACAAGCCATTGGCGAAGAAGCTCGATACCGCAAAAAGGAAGTGATTTTAGGTCCCGGAGTAAACATTTACCGCTCACCGTTGAACGGACGTAATTTTGAATACATGGGTGAAGATCCTTATCTGGCTTCGAAAATGGTAGTGCCATACATTCAGGGTGTTCAGCAAAGTGGGGTGGCTGCCTGCGTGAAACATTTTGCCTTGAATAATCAGGAAAACTGGAGAGGCCACATTGACGTTGAGGTGAGCGATCGTGCGCTTTACGAAATTTATCTGCCAGCTTTTAAGTCCGCAGTTATGGATGGAAAAGCATGGTCGATTATGGGTTCGTACAACAAATTTCGTGGTGAGCATTGCTGTCACAACGACTTGTTGCTGAATAAAATTCTGAAAACCGACTGGAAATTTGATGGCGCTGTAATAACCGACTGGGGTGGCGCGCACGATGATCGTCAGGCGGCCATGAACGGGCTGGACATTGAAATGGGCACCGGAACTGATGGATTGACGACATCGGTTAAAAATGCCTACGATTATTATCATTTGGCAAATCCGCTTCTGAAAGCTGTAAAAAATGGCGATGTCCCGATGGAAGTTTTGAACGATAAAGCTCGTCGGGTGCTCCGCCTGATTTTTCGCACAAGCATGAGTCCGAACCGGCCATGGGGAAGTTTTGTGACTCCCGAACATTCGAAAGTTGCCAGCGATGTTGCCAAGGAGGGAATTGTTTTGCTGAAAAACGATCAAAATATTTTGCCGGTCAACCCAAAGTTGTACAAAAAAATATTGGTAGTTGGCGAAAATGCAACACGCAAAATGACATTGGGTGGCGGCAGTTCAGAATTGAAAACGAAATACGAAATTTCGCCGCTTCAGGGTGTAAAAAATGCTTTTGGCACGCAGACTGAAATAAAATATGCCATGGGTTATGCTTCAGGAGCTCCTGCTTACGGACGCGAACTTCCTTCTAAATACAATGCCGATACGCTCTTGAACGAAGCTGTCCGGATGGCTAAAGATGTCGATCTGATCCTTTATTTCGGTGGATTAAACAAGAATCATTTTCAGGATTGTGAAGGCGGTGATCGTAAAACGTATGAATTGCCTTTCGGACAGAATAAACTGATTGGAGAACTGATTAGAACCAATAAAAAATTGGTGGTTGTTCTTGTCAGTGGTAATGCGGTTTCAATGCCATGGGTGAATCAGGTTCGGGCCATTGTGCAGGCATGGTATCTGGGTTCCGAATCAGGAAATGCCATTGCCTCGGTTCTTTCAGGCGAAACCAATCCTTCAGGGAAATTGCCTTTTACATTTGGCGTGAAACTGAAGGATTACGGCGCTCATTCGTTCGACAAGCTTTGCTTTCCGGGCGACAGCATCAAAGAAGTTTACAAAGAAGATATTTTGGTGGGCTACCGCTGGTTCGACACCAAAAATATTGTTCCGCAATTTCCGTTTGGTTACGGTCTTTCGTACACCACTTTCCAGTTGGGAAAAGCCTCGGTTGACAAAGCCAAATACAGTAAGAATGACATTGTGAAGCTTTCTGTTACACTTACCAACTCCGGAAAAGTGGATGGTGCAGAAGTGATACAGGCCTACATTCAGGATAAAGTTTCGTCGATGCCACGCCCAACTAAAGAGTTGAAAGGTTTCAGCAAAGTGACGCTGAAAGCTGGCGAAAGCCGGATGGTGAATATGGAATTGCCCATCAGTGAATGGGGATTCTATGATGAAACCAGCAAGCAATTTAAAGTTGAGCCGGGACAATTTGTTATCAATCTCGGAACCTCGTCACGCGACATCAAACAACAAATTCCGGTAACAGTGGAATAGCTCCATTTTGGCAATTTGCTACGAAGGCACAAGGTCACGACATATTCTTTCCCGTGACTTTGTGCCTTTGGTTTTTTGTGATTTAAGAATTGAAAGCCCGAATGTTTTTGCACTTTTGTAAAATACAACATCATCACCTGACAATGAAAAGATTGATTCAACTTCCTATCCTGATTTTTTTAATTGCTTTTACTCAGTTCTCTTTTGCAATTACTTCTGAAAAGAAAGCGAATCCTAAATTTAGTTCTCTTTCCGGAGTAACCTTAAATGCCGGAAATCAGGTGAATTCTGAAGGAAAAATAACAAAGGTCGAAACGCCTGTTTTGCATCTTATTCGCTCGAAATCAAAAGAAACCAAAGGAACAGTTTTGCTTTTCCCAGGCGGTGATTATCAGGTTTTGAATGCTGAAAATCAGGGTGAAAAAACGGCAGAGTTCCTGAATAAAGAAGGATACGATGTCGCTTTGCTCGAATACCGGATTGGATCGGATGATTCCCGGAATCTGGCCTTGATGGATGCTTTGCAGGCGATTCGTAAGCTGAAAGTTGAAGAGAATTCATTTGGGTTGCATGAAGGACAGCTTAACCTGATGGGAATTGGTTCGGGTGGACAACTGGCTGCACGTGCTGTTCAGCGAATGGATGAAAGGGAACAACCAGATAAACTTATCCTGATTTCGCCAACTCATTTAGATGAAATGCTGAAAGGAACTGTTTTTCCGGCAGTGATGCCTCCGGTTCAGCCAGCCGCCCATCTATTTGTAAGTTTTTCAGCAAGCGATAATAAGGAATGGATTCGCTGTGGTTCGGAATATGCTAAAACATGGAAAGGCTACGATGGTCGGGCTACATTTAATTTGTTGGAAAATTCCGCGTTTGCCGGAAACAGTGACGCCGATCCGCTGTCTGGCAATACAAATCTTCAGGAACTATTAAGGACTTTCCTGAATGCGACGCCAGAAGCAACTGTTCAAAACCCTAATCCTGCGGCTATTGCAGTTGAGGGTTATGCCAAACAGCGTCATGCCGACAAGGTAGAACTCCTGAAAAATGAAAAATTTGATTTATTGATGATAGGGAATTCGATCACTCATAATTTTGAAAAGCCTGAATACCAGCCCATCTGGAATCAGTTTTTTGCTCCGAGAAAAGCCATCAATTTGGGGACGAGCGCTTACCGAACGGAAAATTTAGTCTGGGAAATTCAGAATTTGGGTCTCGAAAATCAATCGCCCAAGGTAGTTGTGGTCGAAATCGGCACTAATAATATTGACGAGAAAAACTATCCAACACGGCATACTGCCGGTCAATTGGCTGGCGGAATCGAAACCATTGTAAAGTTACTTCGTGATAAACTTCCGGAGACTAAAATCATTGTATTGCGCTGTTTCCCGGGCTGCTACGGCGGACCAAACCCAACCTCTCACCGCGCTATTTTGGAACGTGCTTCAGACCTTGTCTCGGAGCTTGCTGATAATAAAAATGTATTTTATTGCGATGTCAACCATGTATTCCTGAATCTGGATGGCTCAATCAATCACGATAAGATGGGCGACTGGCTGCATCCGACTCCAGCCGGAGCCAAAGCCTGGGCGCAAGCCATGGAACCGCTGCTTTCGCAATTGATGGACGATCAGTCGCGTGATACCAACATTCCGGCCAATTCGGCGATTGTTCCAGTTCCGAAATTGGAACAGGATAGTTACAGTTGGTGGGATCGTCATGCCGAAGTGTTGCACATCAAAGATTCAATCAATCCTGAAATTGTTTTGATCGGCAATTCCATCACCCATTTTTGGGGTGGTGAGCCCAAACTGAAAAATGCCGATGGACAACTGCGAAATCCGAATGGCCCGAATGCTTGGAATTCTGTTTTTGCAAATCATCGGGTATTGAATCTTGGCTTTGGCTGGGATCGAACGCAGAATATGCTTTGGCGTCTCGATCACGGTGAGCTCGACGGGCTACATCCGAAAACCGTTATCATGCACTTGGGAACCAACAATACCAGCGAAACGCCAAACGCCCGCATGAATACCGCCTCTGAAATTGTGGAAGGAATCCGCGCGGTTTGCCTTCGGGTTCGCTCTAAAGTTCCGGGGGCACACATTGTGCTGATGAAAGTTTTCCCTCGCGAGGAAAATCAGGATCATCCACGTCGGATTTTGATCAATGAAATCAACAAACAACTGGAGGTTTTTGCCCGCGAGAATAATATCGATTTGGTTGACATTGGTACGAAAATGCTTGCTCCGGATGGAACTTTATCCAAAGACATTGCAAGTGATTTCTGTCATCCGACCGAAAAGGGATACCAGATTTGGGTCGACGAAATCCGGCGATTTGTGGATGAACCTTGATAAATCGATTTATCCATACCATTCTCTCGTCCGGTTCGTGGTTTTCAAACAGTCGATGGCGATGTTGACATTGCTCACAACCTGAAAATCGAACATACCCACGCAAATAAAGTCGGCACCATTGTCGTATGCCCATTTGAAGCCGTCTTTTGGCTCAATGGCTCCGGCTGCCAGAACCTTGAACCCCATGATCGGAACCGTGGCTTTACTCACAAATTCAACAGTTCGTTCAGGAAATAAACAGAACATGTTGTTGTGAAAGCGATTGTGGTCGAGGTAATTTTTGCCGTCAACTTCAAACGGGAAGCGGTATTCGCGCGGATGAGCCGACCAATATTGATCGTGGTGCATGGTTTTCATGTAATAATCCGGAATGATTCCCTGATCGGCGCAGGCAATCATCGATTCAATTGAATGTGATGCCAGTCCTGCCGTGTAGCCTTGCCGACGGATATGTTCCATCATTTCATGAATCACCTCAATCTGATTGTCGCGCACCAGCCAATCGCACCAGTTGCCCTGGATTTGAATGATGTCGACTCCGAAATCGATGGCTTTATCGATGTTCTCGAAATACAGTTTTTTGTTGGTATTTGACCCCACTTCGGAGAGCTTCTGATTATTCAGGTTGGGTCCGACTTGCGAGATCACCTTGATTTTACTACCAGTCATTTTTTTATATTTTGCCAAAAGCGGATTCGATGGGAAACCGATGTTGATGGTATTGATACCGGCTTTTTCGGCCAACATCAGTGTCTCGTAAACTTTTTGTTCAGTATTATAAGCTTTGAAAAGGGTATCCGTGTAGATCAGATCACGGGCATGCGACCATCCTCCGATGAGGTTTCCCCCGGCGATTAACCGACTGATCTCATGTTTCCCAATTTTGCCTTTTGGTAATTCGCCTTTCAGTTCGTTCAGTGCGGTTTGTTTCACCTGAATGGTGGCTCCCGACATGACATCGACACCAAAAGTTTTGAAATTATTCACAGCTCCAAATCCCATTGCTCCCAATACCGGAAGGGTCGCCAGATTCTTCAGAACTTCACGTCGCGAAGTACTTCCTTCAGGATCTGGATCCGCTGTTTTCTTGCGATTACGAAAGATTTCAATTAACGTATCAATGCTGTAGCCTTTCTCCTGATAGAAGAAAAGAAACAACAATGCAGCCGCTTCAATGAATAATTTATCTACGATGAACAAATGCCCGTCGGATGCGCTGATCAGTGGATTGCCAAACGGAGGATAGGCAAAATAGTACAGCATCAAAAGCAGGGAGCCAGCCAGTGAGGCAAAGCGGCTTAATAGTCCTATAAATAGTGCCAGACCGATAAATAAAAGGCCATACATATTGAGGATGTCGGTTATCTTCAATATGGCTGGCGAGCTGGCTAATGCGTGGTAAAATCCTGATAGGAATCCGGAGGTATTCAGCAAATAGCTTGAAGCTGTCCAATTGCCCTGTAGAATTTTGGATAGACCTTCGTAAATAAAATGCCAGCCAATGGCTACCCGTAGAATGGTAACAAATAAATGGGAATAGAATTTAGGTTTTGCAGTATTCATAAATTGATCTGGTTAGGTTGATTTGAAATCGACCGTTAATTTCAGAATCTTTTTTGAAAAGTTCATAGAAATATCTGCCAATCTGAAATTTATATTTTGTTCTGATCATATTATTGAGTTAATTCCTTAATTTTGATGGGAACATAATTATCCATCAATGCGGAATGTTGAAAAAAAGTTAATAAATAAACCTATAAGTTGATTTAATGAAGATTGTTCGTATATTTGACCCCGAAGATTGTCTACTTTCTGTTCGTTTTGAACAAGAATTATATGACGAATTTGCCAGACTATTTGAGGAATGGACCGATATAGAATATCTTGAAGAATTTTTTACATTAAATGAAGCTGATTTAAAAAGACCCTTTTGGATGGGAGTAAGTATTGAAGACGCAATTTTAAAAACCATTGAAGACGCATCAAAGCTCAGACAACATTTCATTAAACTTTCAGAAATCAAAAATGCTCACAGGATTGAAGCTTTTAAAAAATTGTTTCGACCACTGAACAAAACCCCTGACCGCATTTTTTACCTTGAAAAGAAAAAGACCTACTGTTTAAAGGAAAGAGGTTGGCTAAGGATTTATGCACTGAAAGTTGATGATGATATGTATTTGATCACGGGTGGGACTATTAAGCTTACCGATAATATGGAAGAACGCGATCATTCAAGAAAAGAGTTGCAAAAAATTGAATCCGTCAGACTATTTCTGAAAGACCAGGGTATTATTGATGAAGATGGTATGGTCGAACTATTAGAACTTTGAATCTGGAACAAATCGAAAAATGAACGAGAAACTTAAAAATTTAATCACTGAAGAGCCTTCTGCCTGGCTTGAAAAAGCCAAATGGAATCAGGAGAACCTTGAATGGCTAGACAAATCAGCAAGAATCGCCATTAAAATTCTGCGTGAGATTCGGACGCAAAAAGGGGAAAATGGCATGTCGCAAAAAAAACTGGCCGAAATACTGAATGTTTCACCTCAGTATGTCAACAAAATTGTGAAAGGGCAGGAAAACCTTTCGTTGGAAACCATTTGCAAGATTGAGAAAGTATTGGGCATCTCGCTCATTGAAATTCCTTCATTTCAAGTTAGCCAGGAATTTGAAATGGATTTACGGTACACCGGATATGGGTTAAGCAGAAATAAAGCTCAAAAAATCGCCTCGCAAGTGGCTGATTATTCTACATATGTTGCTGGAGAGAATTACGAATCTATTGTTTTAAGAGCCTGATGGAAACCAAACCAACAAACATTAGTTTTTCCCTTCAAAAAGTGACCACAGAGCAATTCGCTATCATTGAAGAAGGATTTGAAGAGAAAGGGAATATTCGTGTTGGGATCAACCTGCGTTTTGCAGCTGACGACAAGAAAAATATGATCGCTGTGTTTACTGCATTTAACTTCGATTCTAATCGGAAACCTTTTATTATTATCGAAGCAGGCTGTCATTTCTTGATTGAGAAAGAAGCCTGGGATCAAATGTTTATCGCCGAAGCCAATGCACTGAATGTTCCCAAAGGTTTTTTAAGTCACATGACCATGCTAACCGTAGGGACGGTACGTGGAATATTGCATGCTAAAACCGAAAATACCTGTTTCAACAAATATGTACTGCCAACTGTTAACGTGACTGAAATGATAAAAGAGGATGTTTCATTCAGCTTTAACCATTGATTTGGGTGATAAGTAATTTGAAGGTCTCTATCGACTTTTTTGTGTTTTCATGAGTCTGCCAGCTATCGGTTCGCTTCCAGGTGCTTTAATACAAACCGGATTTCGCCATAAGAATACTGATTGTTTAGTCCGATGCGAATATCCGAAAGGTTGCCGCCGGTGTGTTGGTCGAGGTATTTCACAATAGCTTTTACTTTTTCGGGCTCAACCAGTTTTTCAATAGGTATTTCGCCGGTCCCGATAAAATGAGCCAAATGTCCTTCAATGGTCGAAATGGCCATGCCGCGCTCTTTGGCAATTTCAGGAATGGTTTTGCCGCCTTTGAACAGTTCGAGACTTGTTCCCTGTGTGCTTAAACTTGCTTTTGCCGCTTCCTTTTCGGCGCCAATGGGCAATTTCAAGCCTTTTTCTTTACGGTAGGCGATCACCATTTCCAAAATCTCTTTTCCGAATTGTTGCATCCGGGTTCCGCCCATTCCTTTTACGGCTTTTAACTCATTTTTCGATGCCGGCAAAGTTTGTACAATATCGTGCAAGGTTTTCTGCGGAAGGATTCTCCGGATTTCGACATTTAGTAAATCCGCTTTTTCGTCGCGCCACTTTTTTAGTTTAGCATAGAATTCGGGATGCATTGTGAAGGTAGATGCGTTCGATGAGGTCGATCCTTTGTGCGTTGCTTCCGGAATTTCGATGGCCGATTTAGACTTAGTTTCAAGATAGGTTTTCAGGTTAAAGCCATTTTTACACAATTCGAGGCACACTTTTTTTGTGTGTATTTCCTTCCGGAGTTTGTCGGCCGCTTCGTTAAAACTTTTGCGGATCGCTTTATTGTCGGTATCAAACGTAGCTGATGAAAAGGGCTCTTCCACAATACTGATAAGCTTTTCAGAGAAATAATCGGCGGCTTTTTTTACCCGTTCCTGAAGTTGTTCGTTTTCTTCGGCATTGGGCGATGTGGCGATCAGTTGCCTGATTTGATTTTCGAATTTCTCAGCAACACCAATCAGTTCGATCTGTAACGGAGCTGTAATTGTCCTTAACTGAGATTGTAATGTTCCGAGCAATTGCGACGAATGTTCTTCCCACAATTTTTGCAGGTATTGTATCTGGCGCATCATGGGTTTAAAATCGAATAATTCTCCAAGCAACTGTTTCACGTATTCCTTTCTCGATTGTTCTAATTCGGCCGGGCCGGGCTGGTTTCGCTCCACATCGTCCGAAAACTGGATAACGGTTGAGTCATTTTTTACGCTGAAATCCGCTATTGGTGAACTGAGAACTAACCCTTCGAGGGTTTTGCAACGGCTCAGTGCCACATAAACCTGCCCATGTGCAAACGAGGCCCGGGCATCGATAATCGCCTTTTCAAAGGTCAGTCCCTGACTTTTATGAATGGTAATGGCCCAGGCCAGTTTAAGCGGGAACTGGGTGAAAGTACCGATCACCTCTTCATCGATTTCCTGAGTGGTTTCGTTCAGAGTGTATTTAGCGTTTTGCCATTCAGCCTTTTCCACGTCAATGGGCAGGTAATCTCCGGGGCACTGCACTTCAATGGTTTCGTCATTGATATTCTTGATTTTTCCGATTTTTCCATTGTAAAAGCGTTTTTCTGTGTCGTTTTTAACGAACATCACCTGTGCTCCAACTTTTAGTTCCAGTTCGGGGTCGGTGGGGTAGGAGTACTCCGGAAATTCGCCCTGTACTTCAGCTTTAAAACGGTGCGATTTGGTATTTAGCTTGCCCAGTTTCGAATCGTTGATTTGCTGCGACTGGTAATTGTGCGTGGTCAGAGTGATGTAGCCTTCTTTTTCTTCCGGATTAAATCCCGGAATGTGCCGTTGGTTTAATTCCTGAAGGGTGGCGGCATCCATACGGTTTTCGCGTACTTTATTGAGCAGGTCGATAAACTTTTGATCGCTTTGGCGGAAGATATGATTTAGCTCGATGCCAGTAAATTTCGATCGTTTCAAGGCATGACTGCTGAAGAAAAAACAGGTATCGTAATACGGTTTCAGAATAGTCCAATCGTCTTCTTTGACTACCGGAGCTAATTGCTGCAAATCGCCAATCATGAGCAATTGTACTCCCCCAAAGGGTTTGAATCGGTTTTTATAGCGACGCAGCACTTCGTCGATTCCGTCGAGAATATCAGCGCGAACCATCGAAATTTCGTCGATCACCAGCAAATCAAGGCTTCGCATGATGTTGATTTTTTCGCGGCTGAACCGTTTGATTCCGGCGGCTACATTGCCATCTGCAGGAACTGCCACTGGTCTTTGCT
>JBBQXI010000070.1:0-12679 GCA_038209805.1 Bacteroidales bacterium
CCGTCAGACTTGATGCTTAGACGAATTCTTTTCGATCGCTCATTTATTGTGAATGAAACTGATCCAACTTGTTCAATATTTATGTATTTTGTAGTCATTCAATCCAATTGAATATTTTGCTAAAGTAATCAAACCAGAAAAACTAAACTCATGGAACAGAACAAACGATTTGAAGTTTTTGGAACTTTAACGAAAACCGAGACAATTTTCACGATTGATCAAAAGATTCTACAGGGAACCTTGGTTTTTGAAGCGCTCAAACCATTTCCTGATTACTTCAATGACGCAGCAATGACTGCAAAACCAATGTATTTGTATCTGGCACTTGAAGAACAATATCCATTGGAAGATATTATGCGTGCATCGCAAAAGATTCAGCTCGACTTTAATGTTTCGTTTGATGCAGGAAAAGGATTTTTGCATGTTTATGACGAAAAATACAATGTCTTACGCGTTAGGCATTTGGAGGATTATAATTTGCTTGAAAAATTGCAACGATCGTTTTCAGGAAATGGAATTAAATTTTTGACCAAGTCGAAAAAATATAAAGATGAACGGGTGAAAATCAGGATTATTAAATTTTATGATCTTGAAGAAATTGCTGAAAAAATTTACCTGGATAAGCGCGAAAAGAATCATGCCTATTTTGAAATCCCAAGTCATTTGAGTTGGGAAGAATTTGAGGTACTCACAAGCAAAGTGAAAAACAATTGGTTGGAAAGCAAATTCGATGCTGCTATGGGTGCCTTTTATTATGACGGGAGATTACATGAAATTATTCGAATTTATTCCGATCAGATTGGGCCGGAATACCTTCAGGAACTGAGAAAACTCTACCTCAGCAAAATGAATTAGTAATTTAGTCTGCCAGATGGCAGTTCCTTTTCTAAAAGTGTACTGTGCTGCAATTTGATGTTTCGAAACATCAAATTGCAGCACAGTACAGGATTGTAAATCCAGACGGATATTCTAATTTTATTCTTCAGTAATACACCTCTTGAATTTTCATAGTCATATAACCTAAACCACATCAAATGAAGAAATTAATTTTGTTATTTCTTTTAATAGCCGTGTTTATTCAAGGCTTGAATGCCCAGCAAAAACTTTTCAAGGAAACCGAAGAACAGAAAAAAGAACGAATGGCCTGGTGGACAAACGACCGCTTTGGTATGTTCATTCACTGGGGATTGTACGCACTCCCGGCACGTCACGAATGGGTGAAAAATCAGGAACGGATTACCAACGAAGACTACCAGAAATACTTCGATAATTTTAATCCCGATTTGTACAACCCACGCGAATGGGCGAAAATGGCCAAAGCTGCTGGAATGAAATATGCCGTGATTACCACCAAACATCACGAAGGATTCTGCTTATTCGATTCAAAATTTACAGATTACAAGGCCCCAAATACGGCAGTCGGAAAAGACTTGCTTAAAGAGTGGGTCGAAGCTTTCCGCGCTGAAGGTTTGAAAATTGGATTCTACTACAGTCTGATTGACTGGCATCACCCAGATTTTACGATCGACCGCGTTCATCCACAACGTACCGATGACAAAGCAAAACTGGCAGAACTCAATAAAAATCGCGACATGAACAAATATCGGGAATACCTGCACAATCAGGTTCGCGAGCTGCTAACCAATTACGGAAAAGTGGATATGCTTTGGCTCGATTTTTCGTATCCTGGAGAAAATGGCAAAGACCATAAAGACTGGGATTCTGAAAAGCTAATCAAAATGGTTCGTGAGTTACAACCTGGTATTTTGGTGAATGACCGACTCGACCTGAAAGAGTATGAAGATGGTTGGGATTTTACTACTCCGGAACAATACAAAGTCTCGAAATGGCCTGAAGTGAATGGCAAAAAAGTACCATGGGAAACTTGTCAGACTTTCAGTGGATCGTGGGGATATTACCGCGATGAAAATACATGGAAAGACACCAAACAATTACTTGTA
The DNA here is from genome assembly GCA_038209805.1 of Bacteroidales bacterium. Classification (GTDB taxonomy): domain Bacteria; phylum Bacteroidota; class Bacteroidia; order Bacteroidales; family Prolixibacteraceae; genus Aquipluma. The sequence goes on from JBBQXI010000070.1 coordinate 1,962, forward strand.
TTATTGATCGAATCGGTGAGTAAAGGCGGAAACCTTTTGTTGAATGTTGGACCAACCGCCCGCGGAATGTTTGACGAGCGTGCCCAATCACGATTGAAATCGATGGGCGAGTGGATGAGCCTGAACAATCGCTCGATTTATGGTTGCACTCAGGCGCCCGAAGAGTTTAAAGCTCCTGATAACAGTTTGATGACATACAACCCGAAAACCAATCGACTGTACATTCATTTGTTGGATTATCCGTTGCAAAACCTCACTTTGCCTGGTTATGCCGGAAAAGTAAAATATGCACAGTTCCTGCATGATGCATCTGAAATTAAAATTACTGCAAGAACTGAACATGGGGCAAAGGAAGGTTCAACTTCTACTGATCTGAATTTAAGTTTACCGGTTATCAAACCAAATGTTGAAATCCCTGTAATAGAGCTGATTTTGAAATAAATAGGTTGTGTCTAATCGATAGAAAGGCGATCCGGATAAATTCGGGATCGCCTTTTTTTGTCATGAATGGTTAGGGTGATTATTGATGGAGATTTGCATAAAAGGAATTGTGCAGTGTAACGTTCCTGAAAAAATGAAGTCTTTGCATTGTGAATGTCCATAGAAAACAACCTTAAATAGTGTTTAATGAAACGTATCTTTCTAGCTCGAACAGCCATAACGCTGTTAATGATTACTTTTTTCTTTGATAGCTATTCGCAAACTATCGAAAAGAAAACTTACCAAACTTTTTTCACGAAAACTGCTCCTGAAATTGATGGAATGGAGAACGATTCCTGTTGGAATGAAGTGGAATGGAGTGGCGATTTTATTCAAATTCAACCATCGGAGAACAAACCGCCCTCCCAGCAAACTAAATTTAAGATTCTGTACGACGATAATAACCTGTATGTTTTTATCAGGGCTTTGGACACCGAACCTAAAAAGATAAGTCGCCTGATTTCGCGCCGCGATAATTTTGATGGGGACATGGTCTCGTTCATTGTTGATAGCTACTACGATCAGCAAACGGCATTCTCTTTCACTGCAACAGCCGCCGGCGCAAAAGGCGATGAGGCTGTTACAGAGGATGGAAATAATTGGGATGAGAGTTGGAATCCGGTGTGGTACCTGAAAACCTCCATTGACGACAAAGGCTGGTGTGCCGAGATGAAAATTCCACTGAGCCAACTCCGGTTTGGGAAAAAGGAAGAGCATGTTTGGGGGATTCAGGTTATGCGCCATGTTTTTCGTTTAGATGAGCGCTCAACCTGGCAATACATTCCAAAAGGTTCTCCGGGGCAGATTCATTTGTATGGCGAATTACATGGTATAAATAGCATCAAACCGAAAAGGAAGATCGAATTGCTCCCATATACTGTCGCCCGAACAGAGCGTTTCAAAAAAGAAGAAGGTAACCCTTTTCTCGACGGCAAGAAGAGCGCCATGTCTTATGGACTCGATGGGAAAGCTGCGATCACCAACGACTTAACACTAGATTTTTCAATCAATCCAGACTTCGGACAGGTGGAAGCCGATCCTTCGGAAGTTAACCTCAGCGCGTTCGAATCCTATTTTTCAGAACGCAGGCCGTTCTTCGTTGAAGGAAAGAATATTTACCAGTTCGAGCCTTCCAATTCAATTGTAATACACAATATGGGAGCAGACAATTTGTTTTATTCCCGCCGGATAGGACGATCTCCACATAACTCCCCGGACCTTGCCGATAACGAATATGCTGATGTTCCTGAGTCGTCAACTATACTTGGTGCAATGAAACTTTCAGGCAAAACTAAAAAGGGTTTGTCGATAGGAATTCTGGAAAGTGTAACCGCCAACGAAAATGCAGTTATTGATAATGCCGGAGTCCGCCGTAAAGAATCGGTTGAGCCATTAACCAATTATTTTGTTGGACGTCTGCAAAGGGATTTCGATAAGGGTGAAACTGTTCTCGGCGGAATTATTACAGCTGTGAACAGAGATATTACAAACCCGGCGCTCAATTACTTGCCAACTGCTGCATACACTGGTGGAATCGATTTCAGTCATAAATGGAAAGAGCGTACTTGGTATGTGACCGGAAATGCGGAGTTTAGTTATGTGAAGGGAAGCGAAGAAGCGATTCTTAACGCTCAGCAATCCTCAGCCAGGTATTTTCAGCGACCCGATGCGAATTACGTTTCTGTTGATTCGTCCAGAACATCATTGGCTGGTATTGGGGGAACCTTTAAACTGGGGAGATCGAGCAAAAAGAGGTTGCAATTTGAAACCTCTTTTACCGTTCGGTCGCCCGGATTGGAATTCAACGATATAGGTTATATGCGCTATTCAGATGTTATTCACCATGGTAGTTGGGTTGCTTATTACATTCGTGATCCATTTTCGATCTTCAATAATTTTTACCTGAACACCAATTACTGGATGTATTGGAATTTCTCCGGAGAACGGTTATCTGCATTTACCAACATGAACTTTAATTCACAGTTTAAGAACCGATGGCGAATCAATGGCAACTTTACTCGGGCTGGTGAGAGTATTTCAACAAACCTGTTGCGCGGTGGTCCATCGTTTATTAAGCCTGGGAGCGAAGAAATGAACCTAAATGTTTCGACGGACCAAACTAAAAAGTTTTCATTCTATATCGGGAATTATCATGGCTTGGGCGATGTTAAAAATTATCGGTACCATGAATATTGGATGGGTTTAAATGTCAAACCGATGAATGCATTGTCCATATCACTCTCTCCGAGTTATAGCATTCAGAAAAATCAGTTGCAATATGTCTCGACAACAAAAATGGCCAACGATCCAAGGTATATATTTGCCAGGCTAGATCAGAAAACGGCAAGTTTTACATTCAGGCTAAATTATACATTTACTCCTGAGCTCTCGCTTGAATATTATGGCGAGCCGTTTATTTCGGCAGGTAAGTATTCCGATTTTAAGCGGACCACTAATACAAAAGCAGATCGATTCAGTGATAGATACCGCCTCTTTTCAGGAAACGAAATAGGCTTTCGCTCAGTTAAAAACGACTATACAATTGATGAAGATCGCAACGGAGTTAAGGATTATTCCTTTGACAACCCTGATTTTAATTTTCGGCAATTTCGGTCGAATTTGGTTGTTCGGTGGGAATATCTGCCCGGATCGACATTGTTTCTGGTTTGGTCGCAAGGCCGGACAAGCTCAGCTGAAGACGGATCGTTTGCATATGGAAAGGATATGAAAGATTTGTTTGGGATACAACCGCACAATGTTTTCCTGATTAAATTTTCGTACTGGTTCTCGTTGTAACAGTAGTTCACAGGTGGCCGAAATGTCACCTGTGAGTTGTTTTTTTGAGGTTAGGTATTTTAGTTCTCAGACATCGGTAGAAATTCTCTTTCTCAAAGAAGATTTTCTATCTTTAAACTTAATTCATTGTAATTATTACAATAAGAGTTAGGGGTAGAATCTTTCTCAGTTGTTATAGATCTGAAAATTAAACCGAACCAATAATGAAGAACCTTTTTTTGATGTGCTTTGCACTTTTATTATTTTTACTTCCCGGGTCAAGACTGAATGCTCAGTTGTTGAAAATTAATGAGAACGAATATTTCGAAAAGCCCGGGCTGAATGTCATGGTCTTTTTCGATATTTATCCTGAAGGTCATCAGGGAGCAGTCGGCATTATTCAGAATGGCACGCGTGTGGCTACCAATGGCGATTTACGTTTGGAACCGACCCCCGGACAATGGCAGCCAATTCCCAAAGTGGGCAAACGCTCTGTCGACCGAACCAAAAACGAAATCAGTGTAAAATGTACTTTCCCCGATTCAAGTATCAACCGCAAAGGTTTTAATCCGGTTGAATATCCTGATTTGTACTTCAATTACCATGTTCGGGTAGTTGGCGAAGGAAACAAATTCCGAATCCTTGTCGATTTAGATAAGCCACTTCCGGCAGGATGGGAAAAGAAAGTTGGGTTTAATTTCGAATTATTTCCGGCCATTTTATTTGGTAAAAGCTGGTATCTCGACGCACAATCCGGAATCTTTCCAACGCAGGCCAACGGCCCGATGGAAAGGGATGTTGACGGCAATTGGCAGGCTTTTCCAATGGCAACTGGTCAAAAATTAACCATTGCTCCTGAAACAGCAGCTCAAACGATGGTGATCGAAAGTAAAGGTCAGCCGCTGCAATTGCATGATGGCCGATTCTATCACAACAACGGATGGTTTGTAGTTCGTTCACTGGTCACTCCCGGAAAAACCATTGGTGCTATCGAGTGGGTGGTCGATTGCAATGTCTTGCCGAATTTCCAATCGAAACCGGTGGTGCACATCAGCCAAATTGGTTACGAGCCCAATCAGGAAAAAATAGCAGTAATAGAAGTCGATAAAAATACCCCTACAGCAGAGAAGGCAAGTTTGTACCGAATTTCTGAAGATGGCGGTTTGAAAGAAATCCGAACCATTGACCCGAAGAAGTGGGGAAAATTCCTTCGTTTTAATTATTATCAGTTCGATTTTTCGGATGTGATAACTCCCGGAATTTACCAGGTTAAATATGCCGAAAATACTTCAGAACCTTTCCAGATAAGCTCAACTGTATACGATAGAAATGTGTGGCAGCCAGTTATTGAATATTTCTTGCCGGTACAAATGTGCCACATGCGTGTTAACGAAGGTTACCGTGTTTGGCATGGCCTCTGCCACATGGACGATGCGCTGATGGCACCGGTTGATACTAACCATTTTGATGGATATGCTCAGGGGCATTCAACACTCACAAAGTTTAAACCTTTGGATCAGGTTCCGGGACTGAACCGTGGCGGATGGCACGATGCCGGCGATTACGATTTGCGCGTGGAGTCGCAGGCCGGCGAAGTTTGGATTTTGTCTCAGGCATATGAATTATTTCATCCGGATTGGGATCAAACAACTGTTGATCAGCAAAATCATCTGGTAGAAATACACCGGCCTGACGGGAAAAACGATTTGCTTCAACAAATCGAACATGGAACAATTACCATTTTGGCCGGATATCAAAGTCTAGGTCGATTGTATCGTGGAATCATTGAAAATAGTTTGCGCCAATACGTTCATTTGGGCGATGCTTCTACAATTACTGACGGACGCAAATACAATCCGACCTTGAAGAAAGATGAGGTTACAGCTCATGAATCTGGTGTACTTGACGATCGTTTGGTCTTCACAGAAGAAAACCCGGGGCGTGAACTGGATGTAGCCAAAGATTTGGCAACAGGAGCCCGCGTTCTGAAAGGTTTTAATGATACATTGTCCACACAATCTGTAATTGCCGCTGAAGCGCTTTATGCCTTGGTTGATGCAGATAAAAATTCACGAATGGCCGGTGCAAAAGTAAAGGCGGCTGTTGAGTTGCTGATTACCACTGGAAATAAGAAATATCAGGAAGACATACTGAAATTAACCAGTCCGGAAGTATTGAAACGGAACGAAATAATTGGATATCTGGGTCGTGTTTTGAAACAGATCGGCGATGCAAATCTTTCGGCGATGGTTTTAACAGCCGCCAAAAATTACAAAGTTGAAGTTGATAATCTGCAAAAGGAAAATCCGTTTGGAGTGCCTTATCGTCCACACGTTTGGGGCGATGGCTGGAACATTCAGAGTTTTGGGGTAACCCAGTATTTCCTTCAAAAAGGTTTTCCTGAAATTTACGATTCGAGGTACATGCTAAATGCCCTGAATTTTGTATTGGGTAATCATCCGGGCGAAAACACTTCATCATTTGTTTCCGGAGTCGGTTCACGTTCTGTAACTCAGGCCTATGGCGTAAACCGGGCTGATCGCTCCTTTATTCCGGGAGGTTCAGTTTCAGGAACCGGGATTATTCGTCCCGACTTTCCGGAGTTAAAAGAATGGCCTTATTTCTGGCAACAAACCGAATACGTTTTGGGCGGAGGTTCTTCCAATTTTATGTTTTTGGTGCTTGCCGCAAAAGATGTGCTGAAATAATAATCGATGTAAAAAGAAAAAGGGGAAAGAGCGAAATCCATCAGATTTCACTCTTTCCCCTTTTTATAGTCATATCTGATTCTTAAGAAGGTTTCCTTCTTCCCCGGAATCGTTTTTCCTTGGCTTTATCCTTGGGTAAGTTTCTTTTTTCTTTTTTAGCATCACGGCCATAAACAAACTTTTTCTCGTGAAAAGCTCCTTTAAACGTTGGGTCGGCAATTCTTTTCTGACGGTCGATCTCGCGCAATTGGGTTTGACTTTCTTCTCTTTTGGTAGCAACCAAATCCAAATCTGCAGGAAGTTCGAGTGGTGAAATTTGCATCCGGATCAGTTCTTCTATTTTCCTGAGGTTGAGCTCTTCAGCCGGATTGACCAGCGAAATGGCTGTTCCTGTATTGTTGGCGCGGGCTGTCCGGCCAATACGATGCACGTAATCTTCGTGATTCGATGGCAGATCAAAATTAATCACGTGACTGATCAGATCGACATCAATTCCGCGCGACGAAATATCGGTAGTGATCAGAATGCGCACTACTCCGCTTTTAAAAGCATTGATGGCATTCAATCGGGTGCTTTGTCCTTTGTTTGAATGCAGAATACGTTTTTCGCCTTCCGACCGACGTTTGATGATTTTGAAAACCTGTTCAGCATTTTCTTTGGTTCCGACGAAAATGATCACTCGTGAGAAAGTTTCTTCGTCGCGAAGCAAATAGTTGATCAGATTTAATTTCGTTTGGAAATTAGGCACTTTATAATAAACCTGATTGATCAGTTCGGCTGGAGTGGCCGAAGGTGCAACTTCAACACGTTCGGGGAAATCGAGAAACTCGTGGCTCATTTCTTCAACCTTTTCGTTGAAGGTCGCTGAGAACAGCAGGTTTTGGCGTTTTAATGGAAGCACTTCCAGAAAATTGCGGATTTGAGGCATGAAACCCATATCCAGCATCCGGTCAGCCTCGTCAATGACTAATGTTTTTACCTTTTTGAACGAAACAGCTTCAGCGCGGTACAAATCCCATAGGCGACCGGGTGTAGCAACCAGAATATCAACTCCAGGTTTAATCAGCTCGGCATGTTTGGTCCAACCTACGCCGCCATAAACAGTTGCACGGCGCAAATTGGTAAATTTAGTCAGATCTTCGAGGTCTTCACCTACCTGAATAGCCAGTTCACGCGTTGGAACCAGTACGATGGCCCGCGGATCGTTACCCTCCGCTTTCACCAGTTTCATGATGAGCGGAATGAAGTAGGCGGCTGTTTTGCCGGTTCCGGTTTGAGCAATACCCAAAACGTCCACTCCCGAGCGTATCATCGGGATAGCCTTCTCCTGAATGGGCGTTGGTTCGGTAAAGCCCAGTTCTTCAATCGCTTTTAAAACCGACTTGCTAATTTTTAAATCTTCAAATGTTGACATGCCGCAAAGATAATGGCTTATTTTGATTTTACTTCAACCGGTACATCTTCCCCGGTAAGCTTGATATTATCCCTTTAAATTCTAGCCCAAGAAGCAATGCAGAAACTTTACTCATCGACATTTGAGTCTCGATGGTAATCTCGTCAACAAAGCGGTCGCCTCCTTTTAACAGATCTACAAGTTTTTGTTCTTCAGGAGTTAATTCCACAAAAAGCGAAGTCTGGTAAGCACGGTTAGTTGAAACTTTGATGTCCCAACTCATGGCTTTTTCAATGTCAGCTTGGGTTTCAACTAAAACAGCTTCGTTCAGTTTAATAATTTTATTGCACCCTCTTGAATATACATCAGTACATCTTCCGGGGAAAGCAAACACATCGCGGTTGTAAGAATTGGCAATATCGGCAGTCACAAGTGCGCCGCCTTTTTCAGCGCTTTCTACAATAATGGTGGCATCAGCTAAACCGGCAATGATTCGATTCCGGCGCAGGAAATTTTGCCGATCGATTTTGGTTTCGCTGATAAAATCTGAGACCAGACCTCCTTTTTCGAGCATTTTGCCAGCAATTGGGGCGTGGAGCGATGGGTAAATTGTATCCAATCCGTGGGCAAAAACTCCAACAGTTGGAATGTTGTATTTCAGGCAGGCTTTATGGGCGTGAACATCAATTCCGTAGGCCAGTCCTGAAACAACCAGAATCGGATAATTTTTTTCAGAAAAACTTCGGATCAGTTCTTCACAGATTTCTTTTCCATAGTTTGTCGCGCTGCGGGTTCCAACTACCGAAATAATCCGTTGCTCGTTGAGGTTGGCATTTCCCTTGAAATACAAAATAATTGGAGAATCACTGCATCCTTTCAATCGGGTGGGGTAGTTGTCGTCGAGGTAAAAGAATGTTTGTATTCTGTTTTTCAGGATAAAATCCACTTCGCGCTTGGCTCGATCCAACACATTTTGCCTTACAACCCGTTTGGCATTCACCTCGCCAATTCCTGGTATTCTCATCAGGTTTTTCTCTTTTTCTTGAAAAATACCTTCGACACTACCAACATACGCAATCAGGTTGCGGGCGGTTACCGAACCAATTCCGGGAATTAACGAGATGGCTATTTTGTGGGCGAGATTATCTGGACTTTCCATTTTAAAAGGTACAAAGGTTAAAAGATGCCACAAAGGCACTACGACCCAAAGAAACACAAGGTTTTATAAGACAAAGCGTTTTGATAAGTGGTACATTGAAATTAATCAAAAATCCTAGTCGTTTTACTGTAAGTTTTAAGTAGCTTAAATCTTTGTGAAACTTTGATTTTTAGAGTCTTTGTGACAAATTCACTATAAAAATAAGAAATCCGGAGTTTAAAGTAAATACCTCAGATGCGATTTCTCATAATTTCAGACAACTCTGAACTTATTTGATCGATTTCGGCTTTACTCATGGCGGCCAAACTGATGGTCGGATACTCGGCAATTCCGCGTTTGGTTTTAATGGCGATGGTAAGATCTGTAAATCCCATCGCTTTTTCAATGTTAAAATTTAACAGCGCTGAGTGAGCGAATTCAATGGCTTCATATTCCTTTTTCAGGATTGAAATAACAGGGTAATACCTGATCAAAATTTTTCCATCGTTTGTGCTGAAATACACATAGCAAAGATTGGCGAATTGGGCAATACCAACATAAACAGCAAATACACCAGCGGTGATCAAAACAGCAGTATCTTGTTTCAACCACAGAAAAATCAGACCAATCACAACAATTACGATACCAGTGAGGTTAAAGATTCTTTTAATTTGTTTGCTTCTTTTTTGATTCGAAATTTCCATGGTTCCTGATAAAATTGTAAATAATTTCGGCTTTTTGCTGACAAATTCCAAGCTTTGGCAAAATAGCTTAACTTTGCCGGAGCATAATTTAGAACGTTTATGACTGATTCAAAAGTACATTCAAATATTATCTTTTCACAGCAGATTGATGTGGAACTTCGGAAAATAGTTCAAAAGTATCCCGCTGGAAAGGTGTTTCTGTTGACTGATCAAAAGGCTTCGGACTTTTGTCTTCCGCTAATTCAATCGGTTATCGATGAATTTTCAATCCGGACGGTAGCGATTCCTTCGGGGGAAGAAAATAAAAACATTCAGTCGGTTGGACTGGTTTGGGATTTTCTGAGCAACAACGGAGCTGATCGCAAATCGCTGTTGATCAACATTGGTGGCGGAATGCTCACCGATTTGGGTGGCTTTGCAGCTTCAACGTTTAAGCGTGGATTGGATTTCGTGAATATTCCGACGACGCTTTTGGCTCAGGTTGATGCATCGCTGGGTGGAAAAACCGGCTTCAATTTTAACGGGTTGAAGAATGAAATTGGTGTTTTTATGGAGCCGAATACGGTCATCATTAACGTCAATTTCCTGAAAACCATTGATCGTGAAAATTTCCTTTCTGGTTATGCCGAAATGCTGAAACATGGTCTGATTAAAAGCCGCGAACATTGGGATGAATTGCTGGCATTCAATATGGAGAACATCAATTATGATGCTCTTCAGGAGATAATTGCACATTCGGTTGCGGTAAAAGAATGGCATGTGCTGAACGATCTGTCAGAGCAAAATATCAGGAAAGCTTTGAATTTTGGACACACCGTCGGGCACGCATTCGAAAGTTACGCCATGAAAACTGGTGCCCCCATTTTGCACGGTCATGCAGTGGTTTACGGAATGATTGCTGAGCTTTATTTGTCGGTGAAACAATGCGGACTGGGAATTGATGAACTGAACTCTATTTCATCATGGATGATTGCCAAATATGGCAAATTCGAAATTCAGGAAAGCGATTTCGAAGCACTTTATCAACTGATGACTCACGATAAAAAGAACGAAGGAAAGCGTATCAATTTCACCCTGATTCCTGAAATCGGCAAAGTTGAAATCAACGTCGATTGTCCGAAAGAACTGATTATTGAAGCGCTGAATTTTTATAAACGTTTCGAGTTGCGTGATCCGGGTTGCGGATTAAAATAACCCGAAACTCGCAACCTGAAACCCGCAACAATTCTAAGATGAAATACCTCATTTCCAAACCAAATAAAACCTTATCAGGAAGCATCGTTCTTCCGGGATCGAAAAGTGTGGCCAATCGCGCTTTGATAATTCATGCGTTGAGCTACAGCCCTTACCCGATTGAGAATTTATCGGACAGTGATGACACACGGGTAATGGAGCAGGTTTTTAACTCGAATACGAATCATTTCGATATTGGTCATGCCGGTACTGCGATGCGTTTTTTGACTGCTTTTCTTTCTCAGATTGTTGGTGAATGGACCATCACCGGATCAGACCGCATGAAA
>JBBQXI010000071.1:0-12599 GCA_038209805.1 Bacteroidales bacterium
GTTTTCGAATGGTAACTCCCCTACTGTTTTTGGCGCTTTGCGACGAATGTCCCAACCAAAGAATATCTGTCAGCTCTTTGGTTGAAATACCATTTTTATTCCGTTGAGAATATAAAAGGATAATCAGGAAAAGCTGTTTCAGCTTGGGAGTAAACTGATTGCTGATATCAATACCGTTCTTGTCAAGTACTTTAAAATCACCGAAAAGCTGAATGTAATTTGTTTCGGGTTTATGAATAATGGCATTCTCAATACTTCTGATTTTATCGGCAGCTGTTTGATGTTTTTTCAATTTCCGGAAAGGGATCTTAAAGTAGGCAAACACTATTAAAAAGAAGATCACCAGCGCAATGAGGCTTCTGGATAAAATTGGATAAAGAATTAAAATATTCTTTACAGGAACAATTTCAATCACATCTTTGCTCATTCCCCAAATCTCTTCTTCGCCGAGAGCTCTTGACCAGATACTAAGGTTATCGATAGCTCCATACATATATGAAGCCTTGCTGAAACCTGCCAGTCCAATGTAAAGATTATCGCGTCCTTTGTATGCCGGATGCCCAAGTGAACGACTATCCAGCTTTCCATTCAAGAATATAGCTTGCTCACCGCTTAATTTATTGTATCTCCATACCAAATGATACCATTTACCGGCCTCGAGATTTGTTTTTCCCTGTAAGTCGTTATTGAAAAATCCAAAATATGGCTTTTGTTTTCTTATCAAGAGGTGGATTCCCTGTTGATAAGAACTCGTCTTTGTTCCAAGGATGCAGTAATCTTCCTTATTGGGCAAATATTCTTTAATCTTCACCCAGGCTGCTACCGTAAAATCGTGATCTCTAATTTTGAATGATTCGGCACCCGGGAGTATAATATATTTTTTTTCATCAAAAAGCGCAACAGTCGATCGGATTGAGTCATTCTCGAACTTAACATTATACGCCTTTCCATCAAACCCGTTGACACTGAAATCATGGCCTTCTTTGGCAAAGGTGTAATGACCTTCAAGATTGTCCGTAATTTCCATCGAAGTAGCCACAAAATGCTGAATAATGCTCTGGCTGGGTTCGTTAAATGTAACGGTCTCCGGAGTAAATCGAAATCCGGGACTTTTAGGTGTCAATGTCAGGTTATCGCCAGGACCTACAGGAAAACAATACTTTCCACTGGTAAGGCTTCCGGTTTTCTCCCAATTCACATAATCGAGAACCTGGGCGTTGTAAGTGACTGTTCCCTTAACATTTTTAAAGCCTCGTAAATAGGATACAATACCAACAACCCAACTTTCGTAACGGTCGAGCATAATAAAATTAGGCGTTTTACCAGTATTTGACCATGTATTTTTAATGTGCTCTATCAAATACGGATTTTGGTTAGTTTCATATTTGAGGTTATTGACATTATCACTTTTTCGGGGGAAATTGTAATCGTTGTATATGAGAAGACTATTCTTGGGATCACCCTTTAGAAATTCACTTTTTAAGACAGGAGCTTCCCAAATCGAAAAATAAGGTTCAACAGCATGGTTCCAGACATAATGGAGCCAATCAGGACTGTTTCGGTGTTCCTGCATCGAAAAAACAACCAGCCGTTTATTTTCTTCAATCATGGTTTTTATGGGGGCCCAGCCTTCCTTTGCATCGTAAGTATACAAGTACTGATTGACACCCAATTCCTGAAAGATATCGGTTAACTCGTTAATGTTTGTACTGAAATCAAGAAAAAGTGTCAGTATTTTATCTGGCTTATACTCCAGATAGTTCTTGATTTCGTGCATAGTTTGCCTAAGCGAAATGGAACTTCCGTCGGCCTTTTTAATCATGAGCTGATTCTGCTGTTTTTCCCATTCAAGGTAAAACCTGAACCCACCAATGTTTTGATCGAGAAGTTCCTGAATGCCGCGTGTTTCGTTAAGATTAGCATCAACACCTGAGAAATTCGAGATTACGAAAATGGTTTCATCGTATAATTTGCCGGCTATGTTGTCGCTAGCTTTGGCATTAATTACCAAAACTGAACAAAACCAGCAAAACAGAATACCAATGCAACGAATTTCTCTGTTCATTCGAATTATTTTAATTGCTCAAAACCAATCATTTATTAGAAAAATTAACCCACGAATAACCCAATACATTAAAAAACAAAAATAGTTTTCTGATTCTAAAAACTCAAATTTAGCCGATTTATTCACCAATAAAGAAACATTGTAAAAAATTTATATTTTTGTGGCTCGAAAAGGGCTGTTAGCTCAGTTGGTTTAGAGCATTACCTTGACAGGGTAGGGGTCACTGGTTCGAATCCAGTACCGCCCACTACAAGAAGGTTCAGTAAATTATTAATTTACTGAACCTTCTTTGTTCACCAAATTTAAACTGGGTTATCTGGCAAGCGCAAAGCGATTTCATAGTTAATAATGTCAATTCGCATTTAAATCCATAAAGGTTGGTCTACAAATCGATTAACATACCCTTACTTTGAATCCTAATTCATATTTTCTACTTTAGCCATTTCAATACAAAACTTTCCTTGACCGATGGTTCAATTTGGAGACAAAGATCTATTTGCGAATAAAAGGAATCCTGAATTGTTCGATGAACTTTTCAACCAGTATTCCAAACCATTGTTTTATTATGCAGCTAAGTTTGTCGATGATGAAGCCGCAAGAGACATTGTTCAGGATGTATTTGCCAAACTTTGGTCCGACCAGAAAATCACCATTAAACTTTCACTCAATTCCTTTTTGTTTACAATGGTTCGGAATAGTTGCCTCCAATATCTTGAAAAACAGAAAGTCAGGAACAAATACTTCGAATCGACCAAACTAAAACTTCAGGAAGAAGAACTGCAATTTTACATGCACGAAAAAACAAGTTTAATTGAGCAGGAACTTGAAGATAAGTTAAACGAAATTTTGGAGAGTTTACCCGAACGTTGCAAACAGATTTTTACAATGAGCAGGTTCGAAAATAAAAAGAATAAAGAGATTGCCGAAGAACTTGATATTTCGACAAAAGCGGTGGAAAAACAAATCACTAAAGCTTTGGCAACCATCCGCTCCGAGATGAAAGATTATCTGCCTTTATTGCTGTTTTTTTCGGGACACCTGTTTAAAAATTAAGAGAGAAGCCCCTTCTTACTTTTAAATTTTTCACATCCTCAAATTCTCACATCTTCACATTTTTTGCTAATCTGTGGTTATCCAGATAATCTGTGGTAAAAAAATTTTCATTCGATGGTAGGGTTTTTTCATTTCTTCCGATCATAGAGTAGTAAAACAAAAAATAGCATGTCCGAAATCGATTCAATCATTCAAAAATACATTCAGGGAAAAACTTCAGAAGAAGAAAACCTGCAACTACATCAATGGATTCAGCAATCGCCTGAGAACAAAAAGCGGTTGTTTGCTGAAAAAGACATCTGGGATTCGTACGGTTTTCGTGCAAATCAGAAAAAATATGAGGCTGCTCCAGAATTGGAAATCCTGAAAAATCGTATTGAGCTCCGTAACCCACAGCGTTCCTCTCAACTGATTCGGATTCTTCAAATAGCCGCCATTTTATTGGTTGTATTTGGCTTGGGCTGGTCATCCCAGTTCATTTCTTTGTCGTCAAACAATCAAATTGCTGAAACAACAATGCAGGAAATCTTTGTTCCGAAAGGTCAGGTAAATCAGATTTTTTTGGCTGATGGAACACGAATCTGGATCAATTCCGAAACCAGACTTACTTTACCTTCTGTTTTCGCTAAAAATGAGCGGGTTGTGAAGCTAAATGGTGAAGCCTTTTTTGAAGTCGCAAAAGACAAAAACCGTCCGTTCAAGGTTGAAGTAAAAGGGCAGCAAATTAAAGTCTTCGGAACATCGTTCAATGTGAGGGCCTACGTCAACTCCAATAAAATAGAGACAACACTCGAAACCGGGTCAATCCAATTGCGCATTGGCAATCAGGCAACCATGCTCAAACCGGGAGAACAAAGTCTGTTCACAAAAACAGAAAAACAACTCGTCGTCAGCAAGGTTGATGCAACTACATTCAGCTCATGGAAAGATGGCCGGTTCGAATTTCAGAACGAAGACCTGATTGAAGTGTTCAAAGTTGTTGAACGTTGGTACGATGTTGATATTAGCTGCGATGAAAGCACATTCAGAGGAATGCACTTTTCAGGAGTAATCAAACGGAATAAGGATGTGAACCACTTTTTGGAAATACTGAGTCTTTCTGTTCCAATACGTTACGAAATAAATTCTGACAAAATAAAAATTACAACTAAACAGAATTCTAACTAATTACAAACTAAATAATGGGAGGGCAAAAAAAACACTAAAAAACATAAAAAAACGGAGAATGTACCACCATCCTCCGTCCATTGTCAAGTCTTAAAAAAATTAAAACTTTACTTAAAGCAAAGCAAATTTATGAAAAAAAAATTAATTGAGGGCATTTCCCTTGACCGGGGAAAAGTCCGTAAAATCTGGATGACTATGCGTCTAATTGTATTTCTGTTTTTCGTTTCACTTATTCATGTTTCGGCATCGGTTTATTCCCAAAAAACCAAGCTGAACATTAAACTTGAAAACGCAACACTTCAGCAGGTATTTAGTGTTATTCAGGATCAAACTGAATTTGATTTCTTTTACAAGAATGAACAAATACCAGCCAACTCAAGAGTTTCGATTGAATACCAGAACGAAGCGATTGAGGTCATTCTGGAAAAACTTCTTAAAGGAACCGGTCTCACCTACCACTTAATGGATAAGGACATTGTGATCACTACTGGTAGTACACAAAATAATAGCTTAAATTCTCAGCAAAGAAGAACTGCTTCGGGCAAGGTCTTTGATTCGACGGGAGGCTCTCTCCCAGGAGTTTCTGTGGTGGTTAAGGGTACCACAACGGGTACAATTACCGATGCTGACGGGAACTTTTCTCTTATCAATGTTCCTGAAAATGCGGTTTTGCAGTTTTCGTTCGTGGGTATGAAAGCTCAGGAAATTGCAGTTTCCGGAAAAACAACCTTTGAAGTAACTCTTGTTGAAGAATCGATTGGGTTAGATGAAGTTATTGCTGTAGGTTATGGAGTTCAAAAGAAAAGTGTGGTAACTGGAGCTATTTCCAGCATAAATGCTGATGATTTGAAAAACAGATCCATTTCGCGAGCTGAACAAGCATTGCAGGGAAAAACAGCAGGTGTGCAAATATTATCAGGCTCAGGATCACCGGGGGCAGCAATGAAAATCAGAATCAGGGGTTACAGTTCAAATGGTAGTTCCGACCCTTTATATGTTGTTGATGGTTTAAGGGTTAAAGATATCAGTAGCGTTGACCCCAATTCCATTAGTAATATTGAGATACTTAAAGATGCGGCCTCTTCTTCAATCTATGGTGCAGAAGCAGCCAATGGGGTTGTTCTTATTACGACAAAAGCAGGTCAGGTCGGAAAATCTATAATAAGTTATGACTTTCAATACGGCATGCAGGAGTTAACACATCTTCCTACCGTAATGAATTCTACACAATATTCTACCTATATGAATGAAGCAGGAATTATTTCATCACCTGCAGCTCCAACTGATGTCAATACAAATTGGGTAAAAGAGATTTTTGAAAAAGCTCCTATGCAGAAACATAGCATTTCGATTTCAGGAGGAAACGAAAAATCAACCTTTAGTTTTGTTCTGTCTCACTTGGGTCAGGAGGGCGTAATTAAGGGAAATTCAGATAATTACGAAACATATATCGGCACCTTAAACGCAGATTATAAAGCGAAAAATTGGATAAAAGTTGGAGCAAATCTTTCATTCAATAATGCAAAACGGAACAGTGTTCAGGAGAACTCAATATTTAACTCACTTCTTATCAATTCGCTATTGCTAGATCCAACTACCCCGATCGATTATCGGAATGGTATTCCAGCCAGTGTACAAACTATAATCGATAACGGGGAAAAATTATTAAAATCTCCTGATGGTTATTACTATGGCATATCTAACTATCTTGTTGGTGATGAAGTAAATCCGTATGTGAGGCTTAATAGCAGAGAGCAAGTTGAGACAAACTATGGTATGAATGGGACAGCATATGCTGAGATAACACCCTTAAAAAACATGACATTTACCTCCAGAATAGGTGCAAGGGCTTTGACCAGCAACTCTCATTTGTATCTAAAAGAATTCTACGGAAACTCTCAGTTTCGCAATGAAGTACCAACTGTTACTGAGAACATTAATATCAATGCATACTGGCAGTGGGAAAACTACATGACTTATAATTTGAATGTTGCTGACCATCATGTTACATTTTTAGCTGGGATGTCATCATCAAAAAGCAACAATAAAATAATGGGAGCATCGGGTGGACCGCTAATTAAAGATCAGGAGTCATATGCTGATCTGGATTACATTGGTGGAACAACATTTAACAAAGTGAATGGAAACACTTTAATTGACACAAAAGTTTCCTATTTTGGAAGATTTACATACAATTACAAAGAGAAATATCTGCTACAGGGAAGCTTAAGACGCGATGGCGCATCTACCTCAATTCTTCCTGCTGATAATCAATGGGGAGTATTTCCTTCTGTTTCTTCCGGTTGGGTAATTTCGAACGAAAGCTTTTTCCCACAAACAAAAATAACTTTTGCTAAGTTAAGAGCAAGCTGGGGACAGAATGGAAGTTTGTCAAATTTGTACAACTATCCTTATGCATCCATTATTTCAACCACAGAAACCACATTTTTTGGCACGGCCAATGCACTTTATCCCAAAGCCGATGGATTGACCTATGCACTTGCGGCAAGACCTCTGCAATTAAGTAATCCTGAACTAAAATGGGAAACAAGTGACCAACTGGATTTCGGATTCGATTTACGTGCGTTTAATGACAAGTTAACTTTTTCAGTTGATTACTACATCAAAAAAACAAAGGATTTAATTACCATAAATACTCCTCCCCTCGAAGTGGGAAACGCTGCTTCTCCTATAAATGCGGGTGATGTATTGAACAGGGGTTTCGAGTTTGAGCTGGGATACAGAGGTTCTCTAGGTAAATTAAACTATAGTTTGAAGGGCAACCTTTCTACCCTTCACAATGAAGTCACTTATCTGAATCCAACAATCTCCAGATTAAATGGTTATGCGGCTTCTCAAGGTGAAGTAACTACTGCTTTTGAAAAGGGATATCCGGTTTGGTACTTCAGAGGTTATAAATTTGCGGGAATTGATAAAATTACAGGAGATGCCACTTTTGAAGATTTAAACAAAGATGGTGTAATAAACGGTGATGATGAAACCATGACTGGAAGTGCAATCCCAAAAATCAATTATGGGTTAACTCTAAATATGGATTACAAAGGGCTTGATCTTACTATTTTTGGTCAGGGGCAATCTGGAAATGATATATTCATGGGTTTTATCCGAAAAGATTTACCAACTGCCAACAAACTTGATTTGTTTTTCAACGATCGATGGACCCCTACCAACACCAATGCATCAAGACCAAGAGCAAATGTTGATCCAAAATATTGGAGTAGTAGTGCGATGTTATTCAACGGTGCCTTTTTTAGAATTAAGCAGATACAACTCGGATATAGTTTACCAAGCTCGCTCCTGAAGAAGACGATCGTCTCCAAGGTCAGATTGTTCGTGTCTCTTGAAGATTATTTTATATTTACCAAATATCCAGGCTTTGATCCTGAAGCCTCGAATCCGGAAAGTAGTCAAAATGGTATTGACCTCGGTTATTACCCTACTTCAAAGAAGACTATGTTTGGTTTATCAGTCGCTTTTTAATATAATTTCAAAAATTAAAAAACATGAAAAAAATTATATTTAAATCAACTTTAATAGTTGTTTTCTCCTTTCTGATATTTCAGTCGTGTACGAAAGATTTTTTGATTACAGAACAACGGGGGGTCACTCCTCAGGAAAAATTTTATAAAACAGACGAAGAAGCTTTACAGGGAGTGATGGCTGTTTATAATAATTTTCGAAATTTTTCATCGTCCTATATGCAGTTTAATTTAAACTTGTCAGATGAATGTTATGCTGGCGGAGGAGGGCGTGGTGAAATTATAGGTCAGGAAGAACTCAATGAATTAAGGTTTGGCACGAACAACTCTGTGCTGCAAACGCACTATTCGGGGTTTTACAGTAATATTTATTTGTGCAATAAAGTGATAGATAATGTGGACAATGCCACTGAAGCCAAAAAAACTATTGTTGCAGAGGCTAAGGTCTGGAGAGCATTTGATTATTATCAGTTGGCCACACTTTGGGGACGAGTTCCTTTGGTTTTACACGAACTTAGCCCAACTGAATATGTACAGCCCAGAGTAGATGATATTAATAAAGTATGGGCTCAGATTGAAAAAGACCTGACCGAAGCAATACCTGATTTGCCTCTTAAAAGCACACAGGGTGCAAATGTATTCCGGATTTCGAAAGGATATGCACAAGCATTGTATGGGAAGATTCTTTTGTTTCAAAAAAAGTATGATCAAGCTGCTGGTCAGTTAGCAGAAGTGATCAACTCTGGCCAATTTGGTTTATACCAAGGTGATAAGTATGTTGATATTTTTAAGAAAGAGCAGGAATTTGGGATAGAATCTCTTTTTGAATTAAGCTTTTATTCAGATGTTTCATTGCCACAAGGAAGTAATTTCTACTATGTATTTGTGGGACCACGTGTAGGCACTTGTTTTTCCGGAGACTTAGGTCTGGATTTTTTGGGTTTTGGTCAATGCGCCCCAAAAGTCACTGTTTACAATGCTTTCGTTTCTGAAAATGATATTTTCAGAAAGAATGGATCAATAATGAATGAAGCTGAATTAGGAGCATTACATGGTACACTTAGATTGGCTGGAGGTAATTTACAATATGGAGGTGAAGGTGTAATTAAGCTAAAATATGCTAATTATTCGAGTGAAACAACCGAGCCTGATCCTCCGGCACATTACGGAACCAATTTAAGGATGATGCGTTATTCTGATGTGCTTTTAATGGCTGCAGAGGCTTATAATAAGGCCTCCTCTCCGAATGATGCCAAAGCAAAGGGATATTTAAATCAAGTGAGAGATCGCGCAAAACTTCCAAATGTAACTTCTGCAGGGGATGCATTGTTTCAGGCGATTAAAAAAGAACGCAGGCTCGAATTCTGCTTCGAAGCTGGTCGATATCAGGATCTGCTACGTTGGGGAGATGCTGCAAGTGTTATGGCTGATCAGGGTCATTTTATTCCCAAAGGGGATGGAACAAATTATGAAAACTCCGAATATGGATTCAAGGAAAAGCACAAACTCCTTCCTTTTCCTCAAGCTGAGTTACTTGTAAATGAAAAAATTGCTGCTGATCAGAATCCAGGTTGGTAACAATAATAGTTTAAAATTCAGTAAAGATGCCTGCTCCTCAATGCAGGCATCTTTCTATTAAACTATACAAAAACACTAACATCGATAATCAAAATTAACTAAAATGAAAAATCTATTTATTTGTTTGTTATTAACCATCTTCATATCAGGATGTAATTCAACCGCTAAATCCGTGACTGAGTCTAGTTCTGTTGATCCCGTGAAAACCGCAAATGGGATGGTCTCGGGTGTAGCCGGAACCGATGGTCAGGTATTAATTTTTAAGGGAATTCCTTTTGCTGCGCCTCCTGTTGGTGATTTAAGATGGAAAGAACCTCAGCCAGTCGCAAACTGGGAAGGGATAAAAAAATGTGATACTTTTGGCCCCAATTGCATTCAACTTAGCAATAACCCCAACGACCCTACTTCTCCTTATACTCAGGAGTTCCTGATTTCTAACGATGGCCCAAATAGCGAAGATTGCCTGTACTTAAATGTATGGACAGGCGCAAAGTCCAACAAGTAAAAACGGCCGGTTATCGTATTCATTCATGGTGGTGGCTCAGTTACCGGCTCCGGATCAATAACCGTTTACGATGGGGAGTCAATGGCAAAAAAAGGTGTTGTATTTGTAACCATCAACTATCGGCTTGGCCGGTTGGGTTACTTTGCCCATCCTGAATTAACGAAAGAATCTCCGCACCATGTATCAGGAAACTACGGATTATTTGATCAGGTTGCCGCACTGAAATGGGTTAAAAATAATATTGCTGCATTTGGTGGAGATCCTAACCTTGTGACAATTGCAGGTCAGTCAGCCGGAGCGGGAGCAGTGAATTCACTGATCGTGTGTCCTTTAGCTAAAGGCCTTTTTCAAAGGGCTATAACACAAAGTGGTACCAGCTATACAAGTGGTCCAATGGGGGAGGCTTCTACAATGAGTGATGGTGAAAATATGGGTGTAGTGTATGCCAAGTCAAAGGGTGTTTCAACAATTGCAGAATTAAGGGCTATGCCTGCATCAGAAATTGTGGCCGTAGATCTCACCGTAAAACCGTGGCCTCGATTCGGCAATAATATTGACGGTTATTCTCTGATCAGCGACAGGATGACAGTTTTTGCTGAGGGGAAACAGAATGATACACCATTCCTGACAGGAATGAATGCAGATGAAGTGAGATATATGGGCGAAAAAAACAATGAATTCGAGAAATTATATCCGTCAGACTCAAAAGAAAAGGCAGCAGCAGTTGAAAAAGAAGCAGGGCAGGAACAAAGCAGGTTGAACGCATATTTATGGCTTGAATACAGGGCCAAAACGTCGAAGACGAACGGCTATGTTTATTATTTTGACCGTGCGATTCCCTGGCCCGCACATCCTGAATTTGGAGCTTTCCATACTGGTGAAATTCCTTATGCATTCAATAATTTAAAGACGCTTGATCGTCCATGGACGGCAGTTGACACAAAGGTGGCAGATGAGATGTCATCCTATTGGGTGAATTTTGCTAAATACGGCGATCCGAATGGTCAGGGTTTACCTAAATGGAATGCATATGCGAGTCAAAATGCAGAGGTTATGAGGATTGGTGAAAATATAGGGATGATGCCTGCTGCTGCCAGTAAAGAAAAGTGTGATTTTCTTAAGGAGCAACTACTAATTAAAAAATAGGTACTTCATTATTGTAAATGATTCATCTATGGTTATTTTACAGCATTTGACAGTATCCAAATCGTGGGTGGAACAGTAAACGACGGAGTTGTAACAGTAACCTATGATCGTTCAGGATTTATGACTGGAGACGCACAGGCCATATACAGCGCTGCTGATAAAGATGCATGGAAGAATATTAAAAAATAACAATTATGACAAAAACTTTTTTTTCGATGTTTGGTTTCTTGATTTTGGTAACAACCTTGTTTGCTCAACAGCCAGAATCGACAAGTCTAAAGGCGCCTAAAGATTTTCTCTGGGGCGTTGCAAGCGCAGCCTATCAGGTTGAAGGAGCCTATCAAGCCGATGGCAAAGGGGAAAGCAAATGGGATTTCTTTGCGAACAAAGTTGGTGTTACCCAATTTACAATTGGCGAAAAACAGACTGCAAATATTGCCATTAATATGTACGACCGGAAACAGTATTTGCAGGATATTCAACTGATGAAGCAATTAGGCGTTAACACCTATCGCTTTTCAATTCCCTGGAGCCGGATTATTCCTCAGGGAATTGGTGATGTAAACGACAAAGCCATTGCACATTATCACCTCCTGATTCAGGATTTAAAAGATGCTGGTATTGAGCCACTGGTTACGCTCTATCACTTCGATATGCCACAGGCACTGATGGAGAAAGGAGGCTGGACCAATCGCGAATCGGTTCAATGGTATAAGAATTATGCCTCTGTCATTTTTGAAAATTTCGGTGGAGAGGTCAAGCACTTTATCACTTTCAATGAGCCATATATTGAATTTTTTGTCGCCGATTTCTTGATGAACCTTACGCAAAGCAAGGAATCGGCCAGCGTTAGGTATGCCAATGAAATGATTAATGTACATCATCAGTTGCTGGCAAGCGCCGAGGCCATAAAAACTTATAAAAGCCTGAATTTGAGCGGAATGATTGGCATTACGTTTAATCTTTCGCCATGCTTGCCCATGGATGCGAATAATGCGGAAGATGTTAAAGCTGTTTCCTTCCAGGATGAATTACTGAACCGGATCGTTCTGAACCCGGTTTTCAAAGGTAAATATCCTGAAAACGCATTGGCAGCAATTCAGAAATACAATCCTTCTTTTAAGCCTTCGGCAGAAGATATGCAGTTCATTGCTTCAAACAAACCCGATTTTTTAGGGATTAATTTCTACGCACCGGCATTGGTTAAGCCCGACGAAAGCTCACCTTTTGGCGTGTCGTGGATGGGCAATAACACCGATTCGGTTAAAATGAATAACGGCCCGGTTCGGCCTGACCAATTGTATGAATTGCTTATGCGAATCAAAAATGAGTACGGAAATCCTGAAACTATTATTACAGAGAATGGTGCAAGTTTTAGCAATAACGAAGACAAAGTGGTTAACGGGAAAGTGATTGATAGCTTACGTTCTGATTACATTAGCCGCCATATCGCATCGGCGCTTCAGGCTCAGAAAGATGGCGCAAACCTGAAAGGATATTGCGTTTGGAGTGGCTGGGACAATTTCGAGTGGATTTTTGGATATTCGGTAAGGTTTGGGCTTATTCATGTTGATTTTGATACCCA
>JBBQXI010000072.1:0-12580 GCA_038209805.1 Bacteroidales bacterium
TTATGAACAACTTAAGTGCTAAGGATTATATGGATCGTGAAGCCCAATTTGGAGCACACAATTATCACCCAATACCGGTAGTTTTAGAACGCGGTGAAGGAATTTTTGTATGGGATGTGGACGGGAAGAGGTACTTCGACTTTCTTTCGGCCTATTCTGCCGTAAATCAAGGTCATTGCCATCCTAAAATTGTTAAAGCATTAACCGATCAGGCTCAGAAACTGGCACTAACATCAAGAGCCTTTTACAACGACACGCTAGGCGAATGGGAAGAATATACGACCAAATTGTTTGGTTACGACAAGATGCTGCCTATGAATTCGGGTGCTGAAGCCGATGAGACTGCGCTTAAGTTGATTCGCAAATGGGCCTATAAAGTAAAAGGAGTACCAAAAGGAGAAGCTAAGATTATTGTATGTAACGGCAACTTCCATGGTCGTACTATTACAATCATATCCATGTCGTCCGATCCCGATGCTTATAACGATTATGGCCCTTACACCCCCGGATTTGTCAATATTCCATACAACGACATAAAGGCACTGGAAAAAGCATTGGAAGATCCGAATGTAGCCGGATTCCTGGTTGAACCTATTCAGGCTGAAGCCGGAGTTTATGTTCCTGAAGCCGGATTTCTCCGTAAAGCATTCGAATTATGCCAGAAACATCGTGTTCTTTTTGCTGCTGACGAAGTGCAGACAGGACTTGCGCGAACCGGAAAAATGCTTGCATGCGATCATGAAGATGTCAGACCTGATATTTTAATTCTCGGGAAAGCTATTTCTGGAGGTATGCTTCCTGTTTCGTGTGTCTTGGCCGACAATGAAATTATGCTGTGCATCAAACCCGGAGAACATGGCTCAACCTATGGTGGGAACCCAATTGCGGCTAAAGTTGCTGTCGCGGCTCTTGAAGTTATCAAGGAAGAAAAGCTTGCTGAAAATGCTGAGAAAATGGGAAAAATCTTCCGGAAGAGGTTAAAATCAATCGACTCGAAACTCATTGAAATTGTTAGAGGGAAAGGACTGCTTAATGCTGTTGTAATTAATTCAGTAAATGGAATAAGTGCATGGGATGTATGTATTGCACTAAAAGACAATGGCTTACTTGCCAAACCAACGCACGAGCACATCATTCGCTTTACACCACCATTGATTATTAACGAAGAGCAACTTACCGAAGCGCTGGATATTATTGAAAAAACATTTGCCGAATTAAGTGCACAAATACCTGGTATGCATGTAGTGTAAAATATTAATTACAACTTTACTGAAGGCGATAAAAGGAATCTGGATGATAACAGTTGACTTTTATCGCCTTCGGTTGTTTAGGTATCAAAAGATGCAAATTTCAGCCGAAAGTATTTTCTTTGAAAAGCAACCTTTTTAACATTTTATGATCTATATTAACGATTCGAAATTTCTATTCAGAAGGAATATGTTCAAGTGAAATCCGGCAAGGCTAATGTTTATGAAACCCTTCAGTCAAAAAATATTAAAAATAACTGCAATTATTCTTTCAGCTTTGATACTGATTGCATTAGCTGGATTTGCAGTGTTGTATTTTGGAGCCCAAAATTATTTGAATAAAAATCTTTCGGAACTGGTAGAGAAAAAGTCGAAAGGAAAATACGAACTGACTTTTGAAAATCTGGAAATTAACTTCAGGCATTGGGGTATTGAAATTGATCAGGTTTCCTTTCATCCCTCTGATTCTATTTTACGCACGGTTGATCAATCTGATATAAAGAAGCAATTTTACTCATTTTCATCACCAAATATCAGCTTAAATGGGATAAAATTGGTTAAACTTATATTTCATAAAAAGCTCGAAATTGGAGAAATCCTAATAAGTCAACCGGAACTAAAAATTCATGGGAAGCAATCCTTACCTGAAGATCAAAAGAATAATTTGAATGTCATTTTGCAGGAATTGAGGCCGTTGGTAACCAAGACATTCAGATCAATAAAAATTGACAAAATTGAATTGGCCAATGCAAGTTATGATTTTTATAACCTGTTGGGCGAAACCAAGAAGCTGTCGAATGCTGAAAACATTACCATTGGAATTCTAAACTTTTACACCGATTCATTGCTTTTACCCGATCCAGCCAAATTGTTTAATGCCGACGACATTTATTTGCGGATGCAAAAATATCAGAATAAACTGGCCGACAGTATCCACACAATCAGTGCCGAGAGTATTACCTATTCACTGAAGCGATCATTTATCGAAGCCAAAAACATTGAATTAAAGCCAATCAATCAGGAAATTTCAGCCAAAAGCAAATATTACTTCTTTGTACCTTATGCGAAATTAACAACAACTCACATCAACGAATTTTATCGAAATAATGCCATTCCAATTGATTCGTTGATTTTGACTGATGCAAGAATAAAGTACTGGCCTGGTCAGAAAATAGCAACTGCGAATTTGGAGCCTATTGAAGAATTCAATCTGAATGATTTAATCAAAGATGAGTTTTCGGGTATAACTATTCAGGATTTTAAGCTAAAAAATGCGCAGATAAAACTTTTCAGGTCGCAAACAGATTCGACGAATCAGCAGGAACTGAAAAACATCACCTTGAACCTGAATGATTTTCGGCTTGATTCCATTTCGCAAACGGATACTAGCAGGGTATTTTATGCAAAAAACATCAATTTCTCGGCTTCCGAATATGAACTGACTCTTGGTGATAATATTCATCGGGTCAAAATTGGGAACCTTGAATTTTCGACCAAAGAGAACTCGGTTCTGGTTACAAAAATCCAGATCTATCCTTTAAATGAGAAGAATAACGCGCAAAAAAATACGATTGAAGCGGAATGTGATAGTGTTCGATTCGATCAGTTTAATTTCAAAAAAGCATTTCATCAAAAGCGATTTGCTTTCCAGCGAATTAATATTTTTAATCCTGAAGTCAAACTAATTCAAAATGAAGTTTCAAATGAAAATACAGAGCCAGACAATCCCAGTTTCATTTACAAATTGATATCAAGATACATTAATGGAATATACGCGAATCAGGTTTCGGTTCAAAAGGGGAAACTTCAACTGGTTAATAAAACCGGAGTGATACAAACCGGAAATACCGAATCAGAAATTAAACTACGCCTTAGTGGATTTGCGTTGGATGAAAAAAGCGTTGAAAGAACAGACAGACTATTTTATGCCGATCAGATTGATTTGGATTTCAATAATTATCAGATGCATCTGGCCGATCAGTTGCACAAATTGACCATCGAAAACTTGACCATTTCAACACGCAAAAAGCTGGCAAAGCTTAAAAATCTTCACCTTTTTCCGGTTTCGAAAGAAAACATGGAGGCTTTACTCAAACAATATAACCGATCGGAATTGTATGAATTTACCATTCCTGAATTATCACTTACCAACGCTGATTTTCACAATGCATTTTTCAATAAAAAGCTATCAGTAGATACGTTGAGTATAAGTTCTCCCAAGATTTATTATGAAAATTTCGAGCTACTCAAGCCAGAAAAGCCTAATGCCGATTTTGAAGATCTTTTCCTACTGATATCTAACTATCTCGACGACATACACATCAACATTGTTGATATTCCTGACGGGACTGTCCAGCTGATTAATCACAGCAAAAAAGATAAAACAATTACTCTGGACAATCGCTTCCGGTTGAAACTGGAAAATATGCAAATCAACGAGAGTCAGTTTAATCAAAAGAGACTGCTTTTCTCAGAATATGTTGAATTTTCGGTGCGCGACCACTTAATTCATCTTTCTGATAATGTACATGTGTTAAAAGCTGGCGAGGTTGGCTTCTCAACCCGACGGGGCGAGGTTTTTGTGTTAAACGCCAAACTTTATCCTGAAACAAACAGCAAAGACTTCTCTGCCATACCTTGGAATATTCAGCTTGCAATCCCTGAAATCAGAATTAAAGGAATCGATATGGAGAAATTTTATTTCGACCATCAAATTGATGCTGATAACCTGATGATTACCTCTCCGGAAATAAAACTTTATAAAAAACGAAAAAGAACTGATGCTAAGGATATTAAGGAAATAAAATTCCCTTTGCCCAAAGAAATTGAATCAATTGCCGTACGTAAATTTACATTGAGCGACGGCTCCTTAAAAGTATTCTCTGAGATTGGAACGAAGCCTTATCTGATGGTTCAGTCTGATATAAAAATGGTCGCACAGAATATTCTCATCCAGAAAAACGCAAATGCTGGTAACCCTGAATTTATGAGCGGCCAATACACCGGAAATTTGATCCAGTTTAAATTTACGCCAAAGGATAAAAATCAGCAATTCAGTATTGACGAGCTTACTTTTTCGACAAGTGATCACCAAATTCTGGCTAAAAATCTGGTGGTTAAGCCTAAAGTAAAAAACAACAAGCAGGATCAATTTGAACTTCAAATTCCGACACTTTCCATGAATGGGTTCGATATGGATAAAGCTTACAAAAACGATGAATATTTCTTTGAATCGATTGTAGTTGACAAACCTTCCTTTCAACTCTTTAATAACGCAAAAGATTCAATCAGATTCAATCCTTTCAAAGTTAATTTGTATCCTCATTTTGAAAGTTTTGCCGACGTGTTTTCATCAAAATCGATGAATGTAAATGATGCCAACATAACTGTCTTCAAAAACGGACAAAAGAAACTTCAGGAACAGGTTAGTATGAATTTAACGAAAGTACGAATTGACAATAAACCGTCGCAAGGATTTATGCATTCGGCCGATTTCTCTTTTAAAATTCCAAACCTAAAAAAGCAGACCAAACTTTACCATTACACCATTGGCGAGACTTTCTATTCTTCTGTAGGTAATCGGGTTACAGCAAAAGATATTCGTATTATACCAAATTTCAGCAAAGAGAACCATCAAAAACAAGTAGGTTTTCAATCCGACTATTTCTCTGGAAAAGTAGATTCAGTATGTATTTCACAACCGAATATCCGGCGGTGGTTCGACAAAGAAGAACTGGCAGGCAAGTATTTATCAATTAACGGGCTAAATGTGGATATTTTTCGCGACAAGCAAATGCCTTTTGACGAATCCCGTCGTCCGAAAATGTTACAGGAAATGATCAAATCAATGAAAATTCCCGTTTCAGTCGACTCATTAATTCTGGCAAATGCAAAGGTTACTTATACCGAAAAAACCGCATCAGGCGACTTGGAAGGAAAGATCGGATTCTCAAGAATTCACGTACGATTAATGCCATTTACCAACATTAAGGCGACAAATGGCGTAATTCCTGACTTTAACCTGGATGGAACAGCTACCATTCAGGATTCGAGTGAGTTAAAAGTCAGCATGAATTACCTGATGAATAATCCTGAAAATTTATTCAAAGTAAAAGGAAGCCTCTGTCAGTTTAATATGCGAATTATAAATCCGGTTTTGGAACCGTTGGCTTTAGTATCGATACGGTCCGGAAAAGTGAATCGTTTTGATTTTGACTTTTCAGCAAATCAGACAAGTTCGAATGGTCAGTTGTTTTTCGGGTACGACGACCTCAAAATTTCTGTTCTTGAGATGAAAGATGGAAATACGAAAGAATCTAAATTTGCCAGCTTCTTAGCAAATAGCCTTTTACTACGATCTAAAAATCCACGTGGAAAAGAACTTCTTCCTGATGAAATAGCTTTTACCAGAGATCAAAAACGTTCAGTTCTGAATTATTGGTGGAAATCAATCTTCAGTGGAATCCGAAACACGTTGGGGATTAAAGAAAACAAGCAGAACGAAACTCAACAGCCAGACCATTAAAGCTATCTTTCTTTCAAATTTATTACATACGAAAGTTTAATTGACTGATATTTCCAATCGCGGATACCATAAAGATATTGCAGTCGGATTGCGTTCTTTTTCAGTTTACGATTCAGTTCAAATGTGTAAACCATCGGCTTATCGCGTTCATGTTTATAACCTGAATATCCTGAAATTGAATTAGACCATGTCCAGTTTGAATATTTTAAGTCGGCTCCTACCCCATACATGAAGGCATCGTTTTGCAAATTAAGTTCGTCGTTGGTTTGCCAAGAGTAAAATCCGAAGGAAGCAAATGGCATAAACGACATCTTTTCATTTCTACAGGCATAATCCTTCGAGAAACTGAAATCAAAAAAATAGCCTGGACTATCTGAATGTCTTGCTGCATCCAAATGACCTCCGGAAGCTGTTCGTCCAGCCATACGAACCATAGTATCTGGGAATTTACGGCCTTTTACCAATTGGATTAGCGTTGCAAAATACAAGTCACCAACTGCAATTCCTTTCCCGTCAAAATCACGGGCAATCCGTTCGTCACGCACGGAGTCGGACATGGCATAATGCTCAGCAATAACTCCATACAATTCGATCGCAATCTTACCATCAGCAAATGAACGGTAATACTTGCCGGAGATATCCTGAGTTGGGTCACCCTTTTCAAAATAATAGTTAATCCCAAATTCGAGGTTCGAGCCTTCCGGGACAACACCTTTCTTCATTTCAGGTACCGGAAGCGCATTGGGGCCCAAATAACCGGGTGTAATGTGCAGCATATTGCGCCAACCGGGCATTCCGGGATGCCAGCCATGGATGACATTCCACCAGGTAAAATCTTCCTCAGAAAAGGATATAAATGGGATGAGACAAAAGAGGATCAGAATTATTCGTTTCACTCGAAAATATTTATTTCAACAAATTGGATGTTTATTTCGTTTGCCAAATATACAAAAGGACGGCAATACCACTTATTATTTAAAATAAAAAAACCTCGCCGATTGACGAGGTTTAGATTTTACAAATTCAATTTCTTTCGTATATTCTTTGGAATGGCATCTTTGTGTACCATAATCGACATGGTCTTATATTCTACATAGGATTTTGATGCATAGAAAAAGCCATGATAATCATTGTAGTCGCCCCATGAATTTTTCACTTTATAATAAGGACTACCATTCTGATCTTTAGCTGTCCCAACTATCAACATTCCATGATCATCTGTAGTCTGATAGTTATCAAAATCAATTTGACGCATTTCCTGAGTAATTACTTTTTCCTTACCTGGCTTGGTTAGTTTATATAAATCTTCACTCTTTTCTTTCTCACTCATCTTTTCCCATTTGGTGATTTCAGCATCTGTCATATTTGCTTTATCAACTTCAGGAATAACTGCCACGCCTTTTTGTGAAGTTGAAAATCCCTTTTCGCTTACGTCAGCAGCCCATGCAACCGGGAAACCGCTATTGATAGCGTTATCAATTATTTCGTCGAATTCGTTTAGTGGAACATTGTAAACTTCGTCCCACGACCAGTTGTCGGGTATCTCAATAATAAATTTAGTATAAAAGGGGTGATGTGTATAGGAAGTAATTTCAACATAATCATCCAAATTCAGGCCGACAAATTCCTGCGCAAAACTCTGTGGAGTATATTCTTTCCCCTGATACTGAAATTTTTCAGGAAGTTTTCCAAGATAGGTTTCAATAGTTCCTTCTAATGCATCGTGCCATGCTGTGGTTAATTTTTTGTTCGGATTTTCAACAACAGCCTTGACGTTTTCGAGCAACAAACGATCCAATTCACCGTGAACATGTTTCTCTTCGCCGTAATTCAAGCCTGTATAAACCTCTTCAGGAACAATACCATATTTTTTAATAGCGTTTGTAACATCGTGAAATGCGCCACCAGCACCAAAATTTAAACTGCCATGTAACCTGACGTATTTCGTCGCTTTATCAGCATACTCATGGTTAACAACAAACATTTCAGATAAATCAACGGTCGGTTTTCCCAACCGTAACATTTCGGCTTCCAAAAATCCAAGTCCTGAAAACGACCAACAAGTTCCTGAGCGATATTGATCTTTAACTGGAGTACACGGAATTTCTTTAATTGCAGTAAACTGATAACCTTTTTCTTTTTCCTCTTCTTTCTTCTCCTGAGCTGAAACAGTGAACGCTGCCAGCACCAACCCAACAAGTAAAAGATTTCTTAATTTATACATATGAATTAATTAACATTACACATCCCTTAAAACTGGCGGCTAAGGTACAAATTATAAGAGGAAATATCCTCTATATACTCAAATATTCAAGCAGATACAACCTAATTCATACGATTCAAATACAAATATTAAAATCTTCTTTCTCTCTGAACTATAATATCTTCCACCCCTATAAATGTCAATTAATTAAGGTTGAATTAACAGAAACATGTTATAAAACAAGTTTCGATTTATCGATTACATCATTGAACTTGAAGTAAAAACAAATATGGACAATGATTTTAGATGGATTTCACAAACTTTTCTACCTTTATCAATCGGATAAATTAGACGAATATGGCTAGCAAGATTAAAATACTGCTTTTCCTATTAATTGGATTGAGTAGCCTTTACGCAAAATCGCAAGTAAACTTGAATGAATGTATTTTTCAACCTGAAGACCAGCGAATCGCCGAGGAAAAGCTCAACACTTTTTCATCAGAAGCCAATTTACCCATTGCTGATCTTTTGGTCAAAATTGGCGAATCTTTTCTCGGAACTCCATATGTTGCAGCAACACTCGAAAATGGATTGCAAGAAAAACTCGTCATTAACCTACGAGAACTTGATTGTACAACCTTTGTAGAAAGCACGCTGGCTTTAGCCAGAACCATTAAATTGAAAAAGAAGGATTTTGAATCGTTTGCAAGCGAACTTCAAAAATTACGGTATCGTGATGGTATTCGAAACCAATATCCTTCGCGACTTCATTATTTCTGTGAATGGATACAGAATAACGAACAAAAAGGCATCATTAACGGAAAAAGTAATCAAAATGGTGTAAAATCCGATAAGGCCATCAATTATATGAGTACTCATCCTTCTGACTATCCGGTCTTGAAGGAGCATCCGGAGTTAATTCCAACAATTGCTCAGCAGGAAAAAGAGATCTCGGCTAAGGGATTTATGTACTTTCCAAAGAGCAATATTGCCAATTTGTATCATAATTTACAACATGGCGACATCATTGCGCTAACCAGTTCCATCGATGGCGTTGATGTAAACCATGTCGGAATTATTATAAAGAGAGGCAGTGAATTTCATCTGCTTCATGCGCCATTAAGCGGTAAAAAAGTGTTGGTTTCAGAAGGGCCAATCACCGACTTTCTAAAGTCTCAGTCGAAAAACAGCGGGATCATGATTGCCAGACCTGTATTTTAATTTCATCGCCATTTTATCGTGCAGCGAAGTCGTTTTTGTTAAATTTGCAGCTTTCAATTTCAAATTGTATGAATTCTTTTGGTGATCGACTTGTTGTTGTCTTGTGTAAATTAACTGCACGCCTTCCATTTTGGATAATCTTTGGCCTTGCCGATATTTTTTATGTATTTCTTTATTACATCGTTGGCTATCGTCGAAAAGTTGTTCATGAAAATCTAGTTCGGTCTTTTCCTGAAAAAAGTCCCGAAGAAATCCGAAAGATCACCAAGAAATTCTATCATCACCTCAGTGATATCGGTTTGGAAACCATCAAATTTAGCCGGATGACGGAAAAGCAAATTGATGCCCGGTTGAAAGTTCACAATCTGGATATTTACGAAGAGTATTACCAGCAGGGGAAAAGTATTATTGTACTTGGCATGCATCACAACAATTGGGAATGGAGCGGATCGATGCAACGTTTTATCAAAGCTCAATTTCTGGTGGTTTATAATCCGGTGAGAACCAATAAGAATTTCGAAAAATTTTTACTTCAAACTCGCGAGCGTTTTGGAGCGCTATCTATACCTGTTAATCATTCGGTGAGAACGGCACTGTCGTTTAATCATGCGGAACGACCAGGTAGCCTGATGTTAGCTGCCGACCAGACACCACCAGCAAACTCGCAATTTTGGACCACATTTCTCAATCAGGAAACTGCATTTTTTGCCGGCCCCATGAAAATTGCCATAAAGACAAATCAGCCGGTAATTATGCATCACACCCGAAAAGTTGGACGTAGTCGTTACGAGGTTTTTCATTACAAACTCGTTGAAAATCCTGCAGAAGTTAAGCCTGAAGATATCATGATGGCCTATGTCACCAAACTGGAAGAGATTATCAAAGCCGAACCTGAATACTGGTTGTGGTCGCACCGGCGCTGGAAACACAAACGACCTGCAAACATTGAAATGTACGAGCAAAAAACAGAAGATATTCATTAATAGATTTTAGTACCAATGAAAAAAGTTCTGGCCAAAATTGGAGTTTCATTTTTGAAACTACTCGGATATACTCCGTTTTGGCTTCTTTATTTCTGGGCTGACCTAATTTATCTGGTCTGTTATTATCTTGTAGGCTACCGAAAAAAGACGGTTATACAAAATCTTAAAAATTCCTTTCCTGAAAAGACTGATCAGCAAATCAAAGAGATAACCATTAAATATTACCACCATTTTGCTGATTTAGTGGTTGAAACAATAAAAGCATTCCAAATTTCGGAGGAAGCGTTAAACAAACGTTTTCATTATAAAAATCCTGAAGTTCTGAATGAGTTGTATGCTCAAGGGAAAAGTGTCGCTTTGCTTTCTGGTCATTACGGCAATTGGGAGTGGACGGTATCTTTACCCCAAATGATCAAACATCAGGTGAATGTAATTTACCGCCCTATTCAGAACGAAACATTTGATCGATACATGAAACAGGTGAGGTCAAGATTTGGAATGTATATGATGATGGCCCGAGTTTCAGGACGCAACATGCTCACACTCGAAAAATCAGGACAATTATCGGCTACTTATTACCTGACAGATCAAACAGCGTTAAAAGATACCGATTACTGGATGATGTTTCTAAATCAGGAAACAGCGGTTTTCCCCGGAGCTGAGATCATGTCGACTAAATTCAGGCAGGCTGTTGTTTTCATGGACATTCAAAGAGTCAGGAGAGGTTATTACGAAGTTGAATTTACCAAGCTTTTCGACGATGCTTCTGCGACCCAAAAGTATGAAGTTACCAAAGCTCACACTAAATTTCTTGAAGATATCATCCGGAAACGACCTGAATTATGGTTGTGGTCGCACAAACGGTGGAAACACACAAGACCTGTGAATATTTTGTTGAAATGATAAACCCCTACATCGGATCCACATCCGCATAAATAATCAATTGGCTGTTATTGGGTTGCGATTTGGTGCGATTGATGATCTCCATGATTTTAGTTTTCGCTTCCTGAATTTTGCCATCACGAGGCAATTTAATCAGTATTTCTTTCTGAAACCACATTTGAATCCTTCCTACGACCGGATATTCAGGCCCTAATACATTTTTATTAAAGATGCTGCGGAAAGCTGTTGCGAGATTCATGGCGGCTAAATCAAGTCGTTCCTTGCTCTGATGTTTCACTACAATTTTAATGAGTCGGTAATATGGCGGATATCGGAACATTTTCCGCTCAGCCATTTGCCTGCTGAAAAGCTTATAATAATCGTTGGCAATCACATCCTGAATGACAGGATGATTGGGTTGAGTAGTCTGAACAATAACCTTTCCACGCTTATTTTTACGTCCGGCCCGGCCACTCACCTGCATGATCAACTGATAACTTCGCTCGTACGATCGGAAATCGGGATAATTCAGCAGATTGTCGGCATTCAAAACTCCGACCACCCGAACATGATCAAAGTCCAATCCTTTGGTTACCATTTGCGTTCCAACCAGAATGTCAACTTTACCGGTTTCGAACTGCCAGATCAGTTGTTCATAGGCATTTTTTGCCCGTGTTGTATCCAGATCCATTCGGGCAACCCGAGCCTCTGGAAACAAAAGTTTGATTTCGTCTTCAATTTTCTCGGTTCCAAAACCGCGAGTTTTAATCTCATCCGAACCGCATTCTTCGCATTTGGCAACCAACGATCTGGTGTGGCCGCAATAATGACAAATCAGGCTCGAACGGTTTTTATGGTAGGTCATACTTACATCGCAATACTTACATTTCGGAATCCATCCACATTTGCCACACTGAACGAATGGTGCAAACCCTCTCCTATTCTGAAAAAGGATGACCTGTTCTTTATTCTGCAATGCTGAAGCAATTTCATCGTATAGTTCAGGAGTAAAAACCGAGCGCATTTGCTTGCGTTTGTAAGCTTCCTGTGTATTTGCCGGGAAAAGCTCTGGCATTTCAATTCCCTGAAAACGTTCCGTCAGATTAACTAGTCCGTATTTGTTGCTACGCGCATTAAAATAGGTTTCGTACGATGGAGTTGCTGAACCAAGCAGCACTTTTGCACCATGAATATTTCCCATTAGAATTGCCATATCGCGGGCGTTGTAGCGTGGCGCCGGATCGAATTGCTTGTACGAATTTTCATGCTCTTCGTCAACAATAATCAATCCCAGATTTTTAAACGGAAGAAAAATTGCTGACCTGGCTCCCAAAATCACCTTGTATTGTTGTCCGGTTTTTTCTGATTTTTCGTTCAAAACATTGAACCAAATTTCAACTCGCTCGGCATCGTTAAATTTCGAATGGTAAATTCCGGCCTGATCGCCAAAAGCCGTTTTTAAGCGGGTGATGATTTGCGTGGTTAGTCCTATTTCAGGAACAAGGTAAAGAACCTGCTT
>JBBQXI010000073.1:0-12556 GCA_038209805.1 Bacteroidales bacterium
TACTGTTGACTGGTTGCTTAAAAATATACCCAATAACAACGGTAAGGTTGGGGTCTTCGGAGTTTCCTATCCTGGATATTATTCTACAATGGCCGCGGCCTCCAATCATCCGGCAATAGTGGCTGTGAGTCCTCAGGCACCGGTTACCAATTGGTTTATTGGCGATGATGCCCATCACAACGGCGCCTTTTTTCTGATGGATAATTTTGGGTTTTATTCTGCAATAGGCTTTGGCGTTGGTTTGCCACATCCGCATCCTACGTCCACCGCTCCAAAATCGGTAGGATTTTCGGTAAACGACAATTATAAATTTTTTCTTGAAGCCGGTACACTTAGTAATATTGCCAAAGTGGTTGGCGATAGTGTTCATTTCTGGAAAGAGATGTACGATCACCCCAACTATGATGAATTCTGGAAGATTCGCGATGCCAGAAATGCAACTAAAAGCCTGTCTCCGGCTATGTTGTGGGTTGGCGGATTGTTTGATGCTGAAGACAATTGGGGAACCTGGAATTCATACCAATCAGCAGAAATTAATAACCCCGGCAAAGATTTTAATAAAATAGTTATGGGTCCATGGTCGCACGGCCAATGGAGTGGCAAAAATGTCACACACATGGGAAATGTATATTTTGGAAGCAATACTGGAGATTGGTATCAACAAAATATTGAAATTCCATTTTTTAACTATTACCTGAAGAACAAAGGCGATATCTCTCAAATGGCGGAAGCCACTATTTTTATTTCAGGAGAAAATACATGGAGGAAATTCAAACAATGGCCACCTGCTGAAAAAGAAGACAAAAATCTGTTCATGCAATCCAATGGCGGTCTGGATTGGAAGCAGTCAAACGCTAAATCCAGTTCTACGGAATACATCAGCGATCCGGCAAAACCCGTTCCATATGCCGAAGGAATTCATTTACATAGAACAACGGCTTATATGACCGACGACCAGCGATTTGCTGAACGACGGACAGATGTAATTACCTTTAAAACCGAAGTATTGACTGAAGACCTTACCGTTACCGGGATAATCAAGGCCAATCTTTTCACTTCGATTTCTACCACCGATGCTGATTTTGTGGTAAAAGTGATCGATGTTTTTCCTGATAAATTCGCCTACAACGATTCTTTGTATGCAAGCAAAAGTTCGGTAAGATATCCAATGGGTGCTTATGAAATGTTGGTAAAAGCAGAAATTATGAGGGGACGGTATCGAAACAGCTTTGAAAAGCCAGAACCGTTTGTACCAAACAAGGTCGAGCTTGTCAGGTTTAATATTGGCGATGTTGCCCACACGTTTAAAAAGGGGCATCGCGTTATGGTGCAGATTCAAAGCAGTTGGTTTCCTTTAGTTGACCGCAATCCTCAAAAGTTTGTCAATATTTATACTTCTACTGAAAACGATTTTCAGAAAGCCACGGTTCGTATTTATCACGACGAAAAGCATCAAAGCAATGTTGTTTTGCCTGTATTGAAAAACTGAAAGTTCTCAGAAATGTAATTCCTCGGCCTGCCTGGCTGTTTTATTCTGAGATTGATTTACTTTGCACTCCTTATGTGACAGGTATGTCGGGTGAATATATTTCAGAAAATGATGATTTTCCCGACTTCTAATTCTAATCACAAAAAATGATCATGACGAAAGCCATTATAAACCGGTCGTTTCCAGATAAAAAGGCCCTGATTACTACTCAGGGTGATATTACATACAGTCAGTTACTGCAACGCATTCAGCAATTTGCCCAACTGTTTGCCAATAAGGGTTTCACCAAGGTTGCCATCTATGCCGAGAATTCGCCGTCGTGGATTTATGCCTTTTATGCTGCGCTGCAAAACGATTGCATTGCCATCCCGATTGACTTTTTGGCTTCGGCCGAAGATGTGGCTTACATCATCGACGATTGCCAACCCGATTTGCTGTTTATCAGTTCCGGAATGATGGAATCGTTTGAGAAAGTAGATCTGAAGACCCGTCATAAACCTGAAGTTTTGGTTTTTGAAGGAATTGGAATCGATGAATCTACACCCGAAAGCCAGTGGCTTGGGCCGGAAGACGACAACACAACAGCGGTAATTATTTATACTTCAGGAACAACAGGCAGCCCGAAAGGAGTGATGCTTTCGTACACCAATATTCACCAGAATATGAATGGAGTGATCGATTGTAAAATCTACATTCCGGAGCGGCAAGTCATGATTTTCTTGCCATTGCACCATATTTTTCCACTCGTTGGTTCCATGATGGTTTCTTTGTTTGTGGGATGCACCATTCCGATGGCTCCTTCGATGCAATCGGCCGACCTGATGAAAACTTTTGCCGATAACGAAGTCGGCGTATTTCTGGGTGTTCCGCGATTGTACGAACTGATGTACCGCGGAATTAAGGCAAAAATTGATAAAAGTGCAATTGCCCGGTTCATGTTTTGGATGGTATTGAAGACTAAAAACCGGAAACTTGGAAAGACGCTTTTCAAAAAGGTACATGATGGATTTGGAGGTCATTTACAGTATATGATTTCCGGAGGAGCTGCCTTGAATAAGGAGGTTGGTACATTCTTTTACAGCCTGGGTTTCGATATTATGGAAGGTTTCGGAATGACTGAGGCTGCTCCAATGATTGCATTTCCGCGTCCAGGAAATATTGTGATTGGCGCAACCGGTCAGGCATTGCCGGGTTTAACCGTTGAAATTCGTGATGGAGAAATTGTTGCCAAAGGTCCGAGCATCATGAAAGGTTATTACAACCGTCCCGAAGAAACTGCAGAAGTCATCATCGATGGTTGGCTGCATACCGGCGATTTAGGTCATCTGGACAAGAACGGATTTCTCTACATTACCGGCCGGAAAAAGGAAATTATTGTTTTACCGAATGGAAAGAATATAAATCCGGTAGAAATTGAAATGAAGCTTGACGGCTATTCCGGAGCCATTAAAGAAGCCGGCGTTTTTATGCACAACGAGATGCTTCACGCGGTAATTCTGCCCGAATTTAATTTTTTGTCCGAAAATGGAATTGAAGATATCAATCAGTATTTCCGCGATGTGGTGATTTCACCTTTCAATGCCGAAATGAGTTCGTACAAGCGGATTATGCAATTTACACTGGTGAATTCGGAGTTGCCCCGGACTCGTTTATCCAAACTTCAACGTTTCAAATTTGAGGAGTTGCTGGTGCAGAAGGAAAAGAAAAAGACGGCATCAGAAGAGCCTGATACGGTGGAATATCACGCCATCAAATCTTTCATCGAAAATCAGGTCGACATGGATGTTTTGCCCGATCATCACCTGGTATTCGATATTTCGATGGATTCGCTGAGCAAATTAAGCCTGATCGACTTTATCGAGAAAAGCTTCGGGATTAAATTCGACGAAGAACAACTGCTCAAATTTCCATCCATCCGGAAGATTGCTGAATACATTCAGAACAACAAACGATTCCATAAAACCGATCAGGATTCGGGTTGGGCAGGCGATTTAAAAGACGATTCGGATGTGATTTTACCGAAAGCCTCCTTTTTGCTGGGACCGATTGTCAGTTCGGTGCGCGGTTTTTTCCGATTTTACTTCCAATTTGAAGGCAAGGGAATGGAGAATATTCCCGATGGCCCATGCTTTTTTGCTCCCAATCACGAAAGTAAACTCGATCCTTTTCTGGTGCTTTCGTATCTCGATAAATCAACTTTGAAAAATACCTTTTCATACGCCAAGAAGGATCATGTGAAAAGTTGGATTCGCAGGTATCTGGCGAGCCATACCAATGTAATTGTAATGGATTTATCGAAAGATCTCAAACATTCCATTCAAAAAATGGCTGAAGTGGTAAAGCAGGGCAAGAAAATTTTGATCTTTCCCGAAGGAACGCGAACCATGAGTGGCAGCCTTGGAAAGTTTAAGAAAACGTACGCCATTTTAAGTGCTGAACTTAATGTTCCGATTGTTCCAGTGGCAATTAGCGGAGCTTATTTAGCAATGTCGTCGGGAGCCAGAAAGATCAAAAGAGGCGAAAAAATTACCATTGAGTTTTTACCGGCGATTTCTCCTGAAGGAATGACCCCAGAGGAATTGAATGCATTGGTCAGGCAACGGATTGTGGTGGCTAAAAATAGATGAATTATCTGTTGTCAATGTCCGTCAGCTGAAGCAGACGGCAAAGAATAATCCCCAAAACATCATCAATGCATTATCCTTTGCAGTCACATTTATGTGACGGATCTGACGGTAATTTCCTTATCACTTCTTCTTCCTGATCGCAATCACATTCGGCATTTTCCGGAAATGATCGTTGTCGTCGTTGTTGCACGAGTTCGACACATAACTACCGTATTTGGCAATTATGGTATCGCCAGTATTCACGTAAAAGCTGGTTTCCGGTCCGCCTTCGAGGTAAACAGTGGTGCGGATATCAATTGGAAGTGCTTTCAGCAAGTTGATCATGTTGAGGTGTGTGTATGGCGAACGCGTAAAAATGAAATACAGATTGCTTTTGGCGTCGGTGGCAGCCAAAATCATGCTGCACGACTGATCTGGTCGCTTTGTAAAAGCCATTCCCTCTCCTTTATCGTTAATCATTCGCATCCCCTGACAAACCGAGTGATACTGATTCTTAATCTTTTCCCAATCTTTTTGGTACGTATCTATGATCTCAAAAGGCGGTTTCTTTGGGTCTTTTGGATGCATGGCCAGTAATGCATTGTAATAGTTGTTCTTTGCGGGGTTGTTCAGGTGGTCGTAATTTTTCATGTACCCTTTATTCGACTGCGTTTTGTTATATCGGTACATTCCGGCATTAACGATGATGTTCTGGTCGAATTCCTGCGCCCAATCGGGAGCTGTTCTGGGTAGATTCCCGTGTTCGGACGCAGTCAGAAACTCAAAATCGAATTTTTGGGTGTCCACTTTCAGGATACTGATTTTAGAATCACCCACAACCGACTTCTCCGGAGTTTCCAATTCGGCGATTTGCAAGCCATCCATCAGGTTTTTCCACGAAATCTCACTGCCCCAAGTGTTTTGTGCTTTCACTTCCTTCAGATTCAGGAGAAACAGCAGGGTCAGGATTATAATTTTCCCGGAATACCAATGGATCGTTTGTGCTTTAAACATCGGTAAAATTGAATCGGGAATTTTTGAATGGGAACAGATCGAATAATTCTCCGGAATAATAAAATTCGTAGGCTACGGATCCAAATGAATATTTTTTTCCTTTTATATTTATACCAGAACCACCAACAACCGGATTTTCTTTGGGTACTGAAACTTCGTAACCGATGTTATACAAGGTTGCTAGAATTTCAGGTCGTTCGCTGATCGAAAATCCTGATTTTTCCCACTGTACGTTGATTTGCTTTACGTTGAGAGCAGCGTAAAGGTACGAATAGTAATGATTCTTGTACGAAGTCAACCGGCTGAAACGCTCCTGAGCAATGTTTTGGGTGTGAAAATCGAGCAGATTTTCGTATCGTTTGCCCAGATAAAAGATAGATGTACTGTCTTTCAGATTTTTCTCGATTGTTTGAGCTGTAGGTACTTTTATACCAGTCACTCCAAGGGAGAACGTAGTTTCGACAGAAAGGATTTTTAATGGACCAATCCATTTTTTATAGGCTTCGCGGCTCGAATTGAACAAACGAATTTGTTCGCCAACCAATACCGAGACAATTAATCGCGGCTCAACCCCGGTAACCTCGGCAACCGAATCAATTAGCGGTTTATCTTTTGCTACCGCCAACTTAAAGTCCTGCCACTCCGGAATATTCATCCACTCGAAAACACTTTGTGCTTTAAGCTTTTCTTGTTTTGCATCGCCACCTTCTACAAATTCATTAACCTCCTTCTTGTATTCCGCATCCTGTTGCATGTACATGTCAACAGCCTCAAGCATCCGTTGAGATTGTTTCAGGTTGTGGCTTTCGAAATAGGCATTCTGAATGTAGTAAGCATTGGTAGGATAATACTTGCTTAAAACTGCGAGATTGTGAAGAAATTTGGCTTCACTGAGGTCTGCTTTGGAGTTGTCTCCATCAGTACCTCTACCGTATTTATCTTTTATTTCCTGAAAATACCGGTCATTCAGGTCTACAACTCCCGGGTCGTTCGTCAGGTGAAATTTTACTGCAAAAAATCCAACGGTCAAACCCAATCCAATTAACGCGAAAATACCCGCAAGTCCAAATCCTAAGTACTTCAAAATCTTGCGAAAAACGCTGTTTCCCATCTTTTTAATTCTCTTCTTAAGAACAACCGCAAATGTATTAAAAGGTGTTATTGTTTGTTAAAATTGCCATGTCTTTTAGCAGAAAGTGGTAAAATTATTAATGAAAAGGTTACCTTCGCTTCCCGTTCAAATTTTTGAGCTTCACTAAAACCCAAATTTTGAAGATGAAGATATCCATCATAACACTGGCAATTGGCTTACTATTTTCTTTGCATAGCATTGCGCAAGAGCCACTTCCAGCAACAATCAATCCAATAAACGAAACTTTTCAGGTCGACACTTTAACCAACGATGCAGAAGAATTGGAAGTTGACTCCCTGAAAACATGTGATGAGACGATTTACAAGAATATCTGGAACTCTACTCAGATTAAATACCCTACGAATACTCTTCCAAATAAAAATGATACGATTATTATCTCTTTGTTGAGCTCTGGCGATAGTCCGTTTGTTATGCCTGTAAAAGGTCAAATTCTGTCGAAATTTGGTCCTCGTCACCGGAGAATGCATACCGGAACTGATATCAGACTGAATTCCGGAGATACAGTTCGTTGTGCTTTTGATGGTCGGGTAAGACTTGCTAAAACTTTTCGGGGATATGGAAATTTAGTTTTGGTAAGGCATAGCAACGGTTTAGAAACTATTTATGCGCATTTGAAAGCTATAAAGGTAAAAGTGAATGATACCATCAAAGCCGGCGACTTAATTGGATTGGGTGGAAGAACCGGAAGAGCAACCTGTAATCACCTTCATTTCGAGACACGACTTTTTGGGGAACCATTCGATTCGAATAAATACATCGATTATGAAACGTTTGCTCTTCGTTCAGATAAAGTATTTTACAAGAATAAACAGTTTGTGACTGATTTAAAGGACTTGAGAGAAAAACCTGCTCCTGAAAACAAACTTCTTTTGGCTTCGGGAGGTGCTGGCGCTTCAAAGCATGTTATCAGAAAGGGTGATAACCTTTGGGTAATTGCTAAAAAGTACAATACAACCGTAAAAAAACTTTGTGCAGTCAATAAAATCACGGCCTCAAAAACATTAAAAATAGGTTCGGTTCTTCGCATCAACTAAGCGAATATCATAACCTTTGGCTTCCGGAAAACAAATTTCGGAAGCAGGAAAGACAGTTTTTCGATATCGGAAAACTGTCTTTCTTCTTTGTAGCTATTGATTAAACCAATACCAGCGATTAAAATATTCAATAACTTTATCCTGAATTTGCTAACCACAAACCAGATTCACCATGATTAAAAGTCTACTTTTCATTTTCAGTCTGACAGGGATTATTCTTTTATCTTCCTGTAGTACCTCAGTTACACCAAAATCTTCAGATCATCAGAGCTACATCAAAGTTGAAGGGCAAAACCTGATTGCTCCTGACGGCAAAAGGTTTTTCATTCAAGGAATTAATCTGGGTAATTGGCTAAACCCTGAAGGATATATGTTCGGGTTTAAAAAGACTAGCTCTGCCCGTTTGATCAATCAAGCTTTTTGTGAAATGGTTGGACCTGATTTCACCAATCAGTTCTGGAAGCAGTTCAAAGACAATTACATTACACGCAACGACATTCGGTACATTCGCAAAACAGGAATGAATACCATTCGGATGCCATTTCACTATAAATTATTTACCGACGAAGATTACATGGGATTGAGTGTCAATCAAGATGGGTTTCAGCGGTTGGATAGCCTGGTTTCGTGGTGTCGCGAATCGAATATTTACCTGATTTTGGATATGCACGATGCTCCGGGTGGACAAACCGGCGATAACATTGACGATAGTTATGGCTATCCATGGCTGATGACCAGTGAAGCCAGCCAGAAGCAGTTCACCGATATCTGGAAGCGAATAGCCGAACACTACCAAAACGAACCGGTTATTCTGGGATACGACTTATTAAACGAACCTATTGCAACCTATTTCCCCAACGAAAAAGAAAAGTTGAATGCAGCGCTTGAGCCACTTTACAAGCGTGCCGTAGCAGCTATTCGCGAAGTAGATAAAAATCACATCATTCTTTTGGGTGGCGCTCAGTGGAACGGAAACTTCCGCGTTTTTCATGATTCGAAGTTCGACGATAAAATGATGTACACCTGCCATAGGTATTGGTGTGATACCCTGCAAACCAACATTCAGGATTTTGTCAGTTTCCGTGATTCTGTGAATTTGCCAATTTACATGGGCGAAACCGGAGAGAACACCGATCAGTGGATTGGCGCATGGACCCGTTTAATGGAACGCAACAACATTGGCTGGACTTACTGGCCATTTAAAAAGATGGACAGTCCAAGAGGCGTCATGAACATCGCACCACCAGAGAATTGGGATAAAGTGATTGAATTTACCGAAGGCCCTAGAAATGGGTTTGATGAAATCAG
The DNA here is from genome assembly GCA_038209805.1 of Bacteroidales bacterium. Taxonomy (GTDB): domain Bacteria; phylum Bacteroidota; class Bacteroidia; order Bacteroidales; family Prolixibacteraceae; genus Aquipluma. Next base: position 8,605 of record JBBQXI010000073.1, read on the forward strand.
AAAAGCTCGTCCCGATCAGGAATTAGTAAAAAAGGCCATGCTTCAGGTAATCGAAAACTGCAAATACAACAACTGTAAGGTAAACGAAGGCTATGTGAAAGCCATGGGGATGAGGCCGTAAAAAGCTTTCCACATTTTGCAATACGAAAAAAGGGATCTCCAGACGGAGATCCCTTTTTATGAGAGTTTAAACTATTACTAGTTAAATATGTAACGAATTCCAAGTTGAAGCTGCCAGCAGTTCGATTGGTTATTATAAACGCTGAAAGACTTGTTTGCTAATACTTTTGCTCCATCAACAGTAGTGTAATACATCGAATAGATAGGAGTATTACTTGCATTCATACTTTCGTATTTTAATACTTTGCCATAATTCGAAGGGGCAGAGGTTTGAGTAACCCCCCAAGAGTCATTAATCAGGTTTCCAAAGTTAAGGATGTCAAGACTTATTTGTAAAGTGTTTGATGTGCTACCTGCTTTTACTTTGAAGTCCTGAGAAATTTTTAAGTCGAAACGATTAACCCAAGGCATTTTTGCTGAATAAGCTTCAGCATATTTCCCTTTGTTTTTGCTCAAATATTTGTCTTGCTCAACAAAATTCCAGAATGCTTCAGATTGCTGCGCTGCTGTAAAGAAGACTTCTTTTGTTTTACTGTCAATAATGTCTTTAAACAGAATCTCGTCCTTACTTGCAGGAATATACATTAAATCGTTGTTTACTCCATCCTTGTTCATGTCTGAAGAATATACCCAACTGTAACGGCCGGTATTGTAACCGCTGTAATACAACCCAATATTTGTTGCTAAATGTTTGGCATATTCAAAACGGTAGCTAACCGATCCAACCAGTTTATTTGGTGTTACATACTGAGAGTTCTGTAATCCAAGTTGGTTTGGTCCGTCAATAGATGCCTGATTTTGCCAAGCTGAATTAGCCTGACTTCCTGGGTTTCCTGAAATCTCTTTAACTACTGTATGAGTGTAGGCAAACATCATTCTCAAATCTTTGATAGGCTCGGTGGTGTAAGTTGCATTAAGAGTGTAGCCGTATCCTTTGTTTGTATTCTTAATGACCTCTGCATCACTAACTGCGCTATTTATTTTTGTACTTGTATAAATGTAGCGATTATCTGGTCCGTTGAAACGGGCAAAGCCTAATTGTGCCGGATCTGGCATGTTTGCATTCACCTGACAAACTGCGTTGATATCTTTTGAATACATGCCTTCTAACGTCAATGCCATTGGGAATGAAGTCGGAATCTGGTAATCAACGGCGAAAGTACTTTTCCAAACCTGCGGAAGTTTGAAATCTGGATCGATTGCAGCAATTGAACTTGGAAGTGCAGCTTTTGCAGTAGTAGGTAAACCTAATACACTCACCATCTGATTAACATCAGTTATCATGTTGCCACCAGGAACCAATTTAGCTAAACTGGCAGTAGCACTTGCACCACTTAATGTTACTGTATTTTGCACCATACCTCCATTTGTCGGCATATTGGTGAAGAATACCAAAGGAATACGACCTGTAAAAATACCTGTTCCTCCTCTAACTTTTAACGATTTGTCACCCCTTACGTCATAACTAAATCCAACACGTGGAGAGAGTAACATTTTTGATGTTGGCCACAATCCAGTATTTATTTTCCGGCCATCAAGAAAAGTTAATTTAGATACTTCGGTATTTTCAACCAAGTCATTTAGATATGAAGTTAAATCGCCACGAATACCGTAAGTCAATTTAAGGTTTTTGGTAAGGTTCCATTCGTCCTGAGCATAGATTGAAAACTGTCCAAAGCTAAGGTCAGCAACCGGATTTAATTCTCCATTGTATCCGTAAGTAAGTCCCCATGATTCTGGAGTTGCTCCGTTAACAAAGTCAGCAAGACTTTTAAAGCGATAATATCCAGTACCATATCTCTGGAACGAGTTGGAAACATATTGTTTTTCATAGCTTGCACCAGCAGTAATCGTATGAGCACCTAATGAATAGGTGAAGTTGTCAACAATACTGGTCACATTATTTTTCACCCCATTATTCCATGAAAAAAGTTCGTATCCGGCAGACATAAAAGCATCGCCGTCTTTCATAATGTCAATATGTGGAAATGGAGAAGAGAGTGAACCACGAATATCTTCAATGTGGGTGTATGTACCTAACAATTGGTTCGACATGTTGTTGTTGATGCGTGTATTCAATTCTGCGGTCAACGAATGAACCAGATTGTCCATCGAATAGCAGTTGTTTCTAAACGCCATTGCGTTTTGAGAAATACGACCTGAAGTCATTTTTGTAGCAGCGGTAGAAGTTGCATTTGTTGCAACATCAGCTACGTTTTTAGTGTAATTGTAACGAACTGTAAATTTATTGCTGTTGTTGATGTTCCAGTCAATACGGGCAAGCATCTTTTTATTTAAGTTGCCACCATCATAATTGGTGTACGAACCCGGATCATAGCCATATTTAGCCAATCCTGTTTTAAAGGCTTCCATATCGCTTTCTGTAACTCTGGTAATATTTTGGTCGGCATTAGCAACACCATCAGTAGATAATTTCCACTGTTGAATAGGCGAAGGAGAATTAGAACGTTCTCCGTTTACAAAAAAGAATAATTTGTTTTTAATAATCGGTCCGCCTAAGGTAAATCCATAAGTTGTTGTTTTTTCTGTTGGACGTGCGCCAAGATCGTAACCATCAACACTATTTCCACGATAGTCCTGGTTGCGTAAAAAAGTATAAGCCGAACCTTTAAATTTGTTGGTTCCACTCTTGGTAATTGCATTAATCCCAGCACCAACGAAATTAGCTTGCTTTACATCATACGGTGCAATGGTTACCTGAAGTTCATCGATTGCATCGAGAGAAATAGGGTTACCTCCGCCGGGAAGGCCATTGCTTAATCCAAAGTTGTTGTTGAAGTTCGCTCCGTCAATGGTCACATTATTCAAACGGCCATCGCGTCCTCCAAATGAATTTCCTCCTCCTGAATATGGAGAAAGACGAGTGAAGTCATCCAAGCTGCGGCTAATAGAAGGCAGAATAGTCATTTGCTCGGTTGAGATATTGGTTGATGCTCCAGTTTTGGTGGTTCCAAATGCTGATGGTTTTGCTCCAACAACAATAACTTCAGCAACGTCAACACTTTGCTCTTTTAATGAAGCATTAAGTACAAACGACTGTCCAAGGTAAAGAGTAATTTCGGTATAAGTTGCTTTGTTATAGCCAACAAATGAAATTTCTACTTTGTATGGACCTCCGGTACGCATACCTTGTAAGGTAAAACGACCTTCCGAATTCGCAATTGTACCATATTGTGTTCCAGAAGGTTGATGAATTGCCAGAACTGTAGCGCCTGGCAGAGCTTCGTTATTTGCATCTGTAATTTTTCCTGTAATTCCTGAGGTTGTTACCTGCGAATAGCCGGAAAGAACTAATGCAAAAAATGCAATTAGCACTAAATAAACTTTTAGCATCTTTTTCATAGAAAAATTAATTTAAATTTCTGCACAAAGAAAGTTAATTGATGTATAATATATGTAATTTGTTCCTTACTATAATGTTACTAATTTGTGTCAATTTGATTAAACACAATACTTGAACCTCAAGAAATAAGTAATCTGAGATGACCTATTTATTCGTTGAAAATTACAATTATTTGCCGATTCGCAAAAGGATAGTTATAAACACCACGAGTGCTGATAAAATGTTAATAAATATTAAAATATTGATTCGACAATCATTTTATTTCTAAATAAAATCATTATGAATTGGATCTTAAATATTTTAAAATAATCAAAATCATGGCTTGGCAAACAATTCAATTTCTAAGGTGTTTTTATTTCAGAAAATCATATTTTTGCACGCTTAATTGATTGTGTATTATTAAATGCATGTGATGGAAGAAAAACAGATCCGGCAAATGCTTGATGAAAAGGGATTTATTGAGGAGCA
>JBBQXI010000074.1:0-12382 GCA_038209805.1 Bacteroidales bacterium
AGTGGGTCAACTAATTAAACAAATAATTGAAGCTTAGGCATCTGATTATTTGTTTTACATATTAAAAATTGTCCTGTGGTGTAATTGGTAACACGTCTGATTCTGGTTCAGAAGAGTTTAGGTTCGAGACCTAACAGGACAACAAAGTAGGATTCCAACAAAAAGCAAAAGCCTGTAAGTCGTATGATTTACAGGCTTTTATTATTTTTATCGTATCAATTTAAATCAAACAATTTCAAATAAAATGTGAGTAAAACGGTGAGTAGATTTTTATTTTATTTTTGACTCACCAGAAAGACTTCAATGATCTTTTAATCAATTACTTACAAAATTTATTTTGATTCATTTTATGCCGTTTTAAACTCGTCTAGTGAGTCTTTTTGGATGAATGATTTCCAAGTTAAAACAAATTGAAATAATTAAAATTGAAATTGCTATGAGAACTACACACACTTTTGGACTACAGTTTATTATCAGGCTTGATAAAAAGGAACAAAGTACAGGAAGTATTTATGTTCGTATAACCATCGAAGCTAAAAGGGCGGAAATTTCGTTAAAAAAAACAATGCCAATTCATCTTTGGAACACTGCTAAAGGTAAAGCAACCGGGTTTAGCCGGGAAGCAAAAATTTTGAATGATTACCTGGATGATGTTCGGATTAAACTCACAGAGTGCTACCGTGAATTGCAGCTAAAACAGGATCGGATTTCTCCGGAAGCTATTAAAGCTCTTTTTCTGGGGGATCATCCGGATCAACACACCCTTTCGGAATTAATCGACTATCACGACTTATCTCAGTTCCCATTATTATCTATTTCAACCCGCAAATGTTATAAAATAACAAAGAATTACATTCTTTCTTTTTTAAAACTGAAACGGAATACCTCAGATATATTTCTGTCTAAGATTGATTTTAAATTCATTAGTGATTTTGACTTTTATCTTCGCACCGTCAAACCAATTGACCACCATCAGCCGCTTAACAATAATGGGTTGATGAAGCATATGCAACGTTTCAGAAAGATATTGAACCTGGGAGTCCGATTGGAATGGCTGATCAAGAATCCGTTTAACGCATATAATGTCAGATTCGATAAAGTAGAACGAGGTTTTTTGACAAAGTATGAATTGGAACTTATTGAAAAGAAAAAATTCAGCATTGAAAGACTGGAAATGATAAAGGATCTTTTCATATTTAGCTGCTATACAGGATTAGCCTATACCGATGCAATCAATCTGAGCATGTCTGAAATATCAATTGGAATTGATGGCAAAAAATGGATCTACTCCAAGCGTGAAAAAACCCAAACTCCACTAAAGATCCCGGTACTTCAACAGGCTCTGGAGATTATTGAAAAATACAAATCAAATCCACGATCAGTAAATAGAGGAACTATTTTTCCAATGGTTTCGAACCAAAAAGTTAATGGCTATTTAAAGGAGATCGCTGATATATGCGAGATCGAAAAGAACCTGACATTTCATTTGGCACGACATACATTTGCAACCACCGTCACTCTCAGCAACGGGGTTCCAATTGAAACGGTGAGTAATTTATTGGGACACAAAAGTATTTCAACTACTCAGATTTATGCAAAAGTACTTGAAAATAAAGTAAGTGAAGATATGACCAGATTAAGAGAAAGATTATCAGAACAAATTCCAATGGTGCGGGAGAGCAATGCCGGATAGAGCGTATAAAATTATTATTTATTGTCTAAACTAAAAGGATCATGGTCTTAACGACCAAAAAAAGAGGCGTTTCGCCTCTTTCCCTTTTAGAACTTGATGTGGGTCTCAACTTCCTTGATACGTTCATCAAGGGTGGATTTGATTTCATCCATCACGGCGGATACAACCGGGGTATTGGACGTTTTAAACTCTTTTCCGGAAGCATCCCGGAGAAATACTGTTGCACCCAACCCATCTGCACCTAATGAGAAGGTTTGCAGGTTTCTTCTGGTTTCGGTGAGCTTACGCCATTTTTCAATGAGCATACTCAGGTCTTCAACTTTCTGGATTCTTTGTTCCAGTGAAAGGACTTCCGGAGTAACTTTTTCATCTTTCTTTACTACTTCCAGAGAAGCTTTAGGTTGTTCAACAATCTCAGCATCGATTTTTTTAGCTGCATTATTCATAGTTATTTACTTCTGCCCTGAAGGTTTATTTTGGCATCTGGCACGCCGGTTAAAATTTCGGCGTAACCGATCATTGAGCTGTCACGGATCAGGTCAACGGGGTGCATGTCAGTTTCATGCCCGAAATGGGCAATCCATGAAACTGAATGCATCCGAAGGACGTCCCGGCAAACCGGGACGCCCCTTTACCGTTCCGTGAAGCGATCAATAACTTTGTCGAGATTTTAAATGGAGTGGTTTTACCTTTTTAAAATTTCATAAACAGAAAACAGAATTTATTCGTATCTTTGAGCGAATAAATTCACATTTGATATGAATGCACTTGAAATTTCAGAAAAAGATTTCCTGATTGGAGCCCGAAAAGGCATCCAAAAATCAAGGCTTTTGTCAATTGCCCGGGAATCCGGGCTGACATTAAAGGAACTTAGTTCTTACCTGCGGATTTCAACAAGGTCAATTCAGGATAAGGAACCTTCCCAACTTATTGCACCCGGTCCTTCTGAACGGGCATTGTACATAGCAAAGCTTTTCAAATCGGGTATCGATATCTTCGGCAACAAAGATAAATTTCATAATTGGTTGAATTCCGACAATACTGTAATGGGTGGTGAAAAGCCTGTTTCATATCTGGACACATTTTCAGGGATACAGTTTGTAATGGATGAGTTAAACGCTATTGAATACGGATTCTCTGCCTGATGATCGTTTATAGGATTACCAAGAAGGAACATTCCGCTCTCGATGGAATGGGTGGATTGTATGGGCCTGGAAGGTGGCATAAAAAAGGGAATTTAGTTATTTACACCTCTGAACATGCGTCTTTGGCCGCATGGGAAAAAATTGTTCATATGACGAGTTTTGAAAACCTTCCCAAAAATCTGCTACTGGTCAAAATTGAAATACCTGACGGAATAGAGATTCTGTCGGCCCCTCAAAAAGTTCTGGTCAATGGATGGGACAGTTTCCCTTTTGCCTTGGAAACTGTGGATTACGGAACTTCCTTTTTGCGAGAAAAAGAACATCTAGCCCTTAAAGTGCCTTCGGTTATTATTCCTGATGAGTACAATATCATATTAAACCCGTTGCATCCCGACATCCGGAATTGTAAAGTCATCAGCTCTTTTCCATTTGTATTTGACAAACGGGTCTCAAAAGAGAATTGACAAATTGATCTTTTATTGCAATATCCATTACTGTAACATCTATTGCGATAATTCAATATGTCCTGATGATGTTTAATGGCACTGTTTTGAATTCCATTAATTGAACGAACAAAAAAGGGGCATCGCCCCTAGAATTCAAACAACAATTGCTGCTGTATAACTGGCTTTTGAATACTTTCTTTATGCTTTGGCATTCTCAACACAATGTAGCTTTCTTCTTCTGTTATTTCCCTGATATACGGAACCCCTTTCTCCGGATGGAGCTCTATCCTCCAGCCTCCATAATAACGGTTCATCAGGGTATCCATCCAGCAGACTTCACCTAGAAGCCCATTCAGGCATAAATTGATCAAACACATCATCGCACAGGTGCGGTCAATATCAGCCCCGAAGAAAAGTGAGTTTCGGCTTATCCTCGCTGCGGCCAACAACATCCTGCCTGAGCCACAACAACAATCTGCAACCCGTTCGCCAAAACCTGCCGGGTTCAATATCCGGGCCATCATATCGCAAACCGGTTCCGGGGTGAAGAACTGTCCGTTTCGGCCATAACTGAGGTTTTCCATGTAGAAATCACCAAAACCATCTTTCAGACCAACTCCGTCATTGTCCATCTCAATAACTAACGCCCCGAAAGCTTCAGCCATAAGATAGGCATCTGGCTTCTCGAAGTTTCGGACAATTTCATGGTAGCGATCTTCTTTTGCCCCCAATGATAAGGAGCAAACAACCATTTCAAGGAAATCATCAAACACGGAATGCAGGCCGTATTTATAACCGATCTGCAAAATATAACTTGAAAAACTTTTTAATTGATCCATATCTTTTAATTATTTGATTTTGAATTGCTCAACTTTGATTATTCTGAAATAAAAATGGCGAAGGCTAAACTGCCTCCGCCATCGGATTAACCAAAGCGGCACTTGCCGCCTGGTTGGGATGAACCTGATGTTCCAGTATGTAATCAACGGCCTTCTGTGCCTGCGAAGAAGCTATCAGCAACATCTTTTTATCTTCCTTGAATTTGCCGATCCAGGTCTTAATGTAGGCAGTACTGTTGTCTATCGTGGCATTTTGAATTCCGGTCATGAAACACAGGTAGGCAGCACCTAACTCAGCAACAAGTTCTTCCTGGCTGTAATCCTGAGAACCGAATTTATGGTCGGACAGCTTTTCATGCCTTCCAGTTCTGTTAACGTGCCCAGTACTATGGACTGCCTCATGGTAAAGGGTCGAATAATATTGTTCATCACAAAAGAAAGTTCGTGGATTGGGCATCCCGATGTAATCTCCTGAAGGCGAATAGAAAGCGTGTGACTGGTCAAGCTTAATTTCAGGGCTGTCGTACCAGAACTCGATCAACTGTTCAGCATTGCCAATCGGATCAAATTCATGATCGTGAGCCTCAGTCGCCGGGATCTTGCTTTCATCAATACCTTCGGTTTGTTTCAGGTTGAAAACAGTGTAATACCTGAGGAAAGGGATGTGGTCAATGCTGCCGTCTTTTTCTTCCGTATCGAGCATCTTCCAGAACACAACCGGAAACCCTTTTTCTCCTTTCAAAACATGACCACCCAATTCTTTGATCTGATTAAAAGTGAGAAAGAATGGAGAACCAAACTTATCGGACACAGTAAGCAAGAACCAGAAATTAAAACCGCGATAAGCTTTCTTGTGAACCATGTTCTGCGGAAAACCGGTTTCTGCTTTCCAGGGCATCTGCCAAGGGACAACACCTGCTTCAAGACGTTCAACAATCAGGTTAGTAACCATTTCATAAATGTCGAATGAATTATTCATGGAAATTTGCTGCTGCCTTGCAGACTTGTTTTGGCACCCTTCGATTAACTAAGGGAATATCTGGCACGCCGTTAAACTTAAATTTCTGGCGTACCAACATTGAGCTGTCACGGATCAGGTCACCGGAGTGCATGTCAGTTTTTTGCAAACCTGTTTACCTTTACTAAATCAGCATCAAACAAGATTGGGGAAAAGCAAAAAACTGAACGCATCCGAAGGACGTCCCGGTTTGCCGGGGCGCCCCTTTACCGTTCCGTGAAGCGTAAATAAATTTGTCGGAAATTTGAGTGTAACACACAACCTCACAAAAGATTCATTTTACCCATTTAAATGGTTGGTAACGAACAAAAAAGGGGCAAAAAGCCCCGGTAATGTTATAAAGGATTTTCCTTTCCTGAATAAACTTCTTCATCTGCTGCTGCCGAAAGAAAACTGCGGTATTCCGGTTCTCCACATCCAGAGCATAACAAGGTTTGAGTTCGTGGCCAATAATAGGCTACCGTTCCTTTGGGCAAGCGAGTCTGGCACTTTGCGCAACAACTCGGATAACGGACTACAATCTGTTTTGGATCATCTTTGTATCTCATAACTAATACCTCCTGTAATTATATTTAAAACATTATTTGATTGAATTCACTAATCTTCATCTGGCTTCATAATGAAAATAGCTGGTGACGGATCATCAAAATCCTGTGCCTGAATCACTGCTTTGAGTGTAACTAACCGGTTAAGGCGATTTTCCGGAGTCTCAAGCGTTTCGTTAGGTTCCCAATTTCCTTCATCAGGCATATAGCTTATAAAATCATACTGTAAGAAGTTGGAAGAAACTTTCCGGGCTTGAAAAGCAAACATATACAGCATATCCCAAAGGCGACCGGAGAGGTTTTGAACCTGCTCCATACCTTTCGGAACTTCAACATATTTGTCCCATGCTGCACGTGTTAGGTAAACCGGGAACTTAATACCTGCTTCTGCTGAAGCTTTGCTGTCAACTTTTACAAGAAACCCATCAGCAACAGCTTCTTTGGTTGAATACGTGGAAACAATTTCCCATCCATTTGAATCTTTCATTTGATCTTGCTGCTGCCTTGCAGACTTGTTTTGGCACCCTTCAATTAACTTAGGGTATATCTGGCACGCCGTTAAACTTAAATTTTTGGCGTACCAACATTGAGCTGTCGCGGATAAGGTCAACGGGGTGCATGTCATTCCGGTTCCACCGGAATGAACGCATCCGAAGGAAACGAGCCACAAAAGGCGAGTAGGTAAAGGGGAGTTTCACCCCTAAACCTCTCTCAGAACCATACGTGAACCTCTCGATTCATACGGCTCTTCATGATAAAGACGCTCATTCAAGGCTGAAACCCGTGCTTCCAATGCTCAAACATGTTGGGATAGCTTTTGGCTATTCCCTGTAAATATTTGTAAGCCAGAAACCAATGTCTCCGCCTGAACTTCCGATACTTGTTGCGTACCCATTTAGCTAAACGCATGTTGACAACCCGAAACAGTTTCCGCAGTTCCGACTTGCGGAACTTTGCATAGTAATTGAGCCACCCCCGTATTCTGGATTCTAACAGTTCTGCGATTCGGCTCAACGGAAAATGTACCCATCGGTGGATTTCGAGCTTTGCAGGTAAGAAGTTATCCTACACAAATATTGATACAGGAGAGATTGTTTCCTGCCAGGTATTTGTGGCTTGTTTGCCGTATTCCGATTACAGTTTTGCCATGGCTGTCCGGAGCCAAAACATCAGCGATTTTCTTTATGCGCTGGGATGTTGCCTTCAGGAGCTTGGTGGTGTACCACAAGTGCTGGTTCCCGACAATCTGAAGTCGGCCATTGTAAAAGCCAATCGTTACGAGCCAGATGTTAACCGGGCACTGGAAGACTTTGCCAATCATTACCACACTGCAGTAATCCCTGCCCGAGCCCGAAAACCCAAAGATAAAGCACTTCGTAGTTCACGTAGTTTACCGGACGCGAAAGCAGGTTCAGGTCGTTCGGCAACAAGGGTGAAACGAACTGAAGTTTCAGATCGACTGGCCCGCAAGTGAAAGCATAATGGGTTTGAGTGGCCGACAGTGAAACACTTTTCTGAATGGCTGTTTGTGAAAACACTTCCTTTTGGTCGCCTTCGGTATAAATTCCGAAATCGACATAAGCCAATCGCCAGTGTTGAGGCAATGCCCTGCTAATATGTTTTTCCCGTTTGCATTCAATAGTTTTGCATCGATTTTCAGGACCACATTACTTTTGGCGCTTTGTCCGGTATTGACTATTTCCTTTCCGTTCAGGTAAAGTTCGAAATCATCATCGTGCGAATAGATCAGGTACAAATTCTTGTCTGAAGAAACTTCAGGAAATGTAAACTCGCGACGTACCCAAATTTCTTTGGTATCCCAGTTGGTTACAGCCGACTGCATTCCAGGAGTAACAAAAGCGGCTTTTCCTGATTTCCACGTCTGGTCGTTAAAACCGGGTTGTTCCCAGTTTTTTGCCGGAGTATTGGTCATATATTTCCCGTCCCAGGCTACTTCATTGGCCATCGGCAGGAGCGTTTTTAACGGAACATCTTCCTTACCCAGGAAACGGTACACCTTGCCATCAACCCGAAGGGCTCCAATAAGCGAATGAGTTTTACCCGTCCAGTGACGAACCGGGCTGTCGAACAACTGGTCGGTTTCGGACCACGCACTGGTATAAGGGTCGATCGTGATCAAAGGGTAGGCCGGTGCACGAAGCTCGGTCGTAACCGATTGAAAAGTAGTCTTTTCCGCCGGAGTGCAGGCAAAGAAGGCCAATCCGAAAATGATTAATGTAAGAATTTGATTAAATGGCAATTTTAGCATAGATTGGAATTTATGTTGGTTATTTGATGTTTACTATATTCTATGATTAGCTATCTTATCAAATTTTTAATAACAAAAACGGATAAATTAATCAATAACTTTCTTAAGAATGGTGTATTCATAGTATCGTTTTCATTAGTTTTTTTGTTTAAAAGGCAGTTAATGCTGGATTAAAAAACATCCCCACAAACACAGCATTGTCGCCTCGAACCATATTAATATGGAATTTCGCCGATTTATATATGAGAAAGCCAAGTATTTACAGCGTAAAAGTTATTTAAAATCTGAAAAGGAGCAATCAGATTTAATATCACATCCATTTATTTTGTCAAAAAGCATAGATCATATTAACGTATATTTACATCGATTTATTCCGCCAGAAGTTGCTTTAACCTGAGTTTGTTAATTATTTTTGGCTGCAATTTTTGAATCAAAATGATAGATTCCAGAACCAACATTATAAATTGCAAACCCGTTTTCGTATTTGACAAACTTTATCCCATTCGCTTTTTGGGCTTCCATTCCACTTTCTTTTATGTTGAGTTCATTTTCTGAAGGAACATAAACAGTTGCCTCTGTATTTACAGGTATGGAAATATCAAGTTTAAACAAATCCTTTTCGCGTTTCCACTCCGTTGAAATTAATCCACTTACCGATTGATACGATCCTTTCACCCATTCTAAATTACCTGCAAGCATAGGTTTTATTATAGAATGGCGGAATCCAGCTCCTGATCCATCTTCTGCGACTCCAATACCTGCTAAATCATGAAAAAACCATTCATTAATCTGTCCCAACATGAAATGATTCTGAGAACTAAACATTCCAGGATCAGCATTCCATTTCTCGGTTAGTGCTGTTGCCCCCATTTTTAATTGATAACCATATCCCGGTTTTTCTGTCTGATTGTTCATCTTATAAATCAAGTCAGAATAGCCTTCCATCGCCAAAGCTTTCAGCAAAAACCTATAACCAACATCCCCTGAGGTAAACGAATTATCTTTGGCAATAATATCGGCTGCTAAATTTGCAGCTATAGTTTTACGATTTTTCTCATCAGCAATATATAGCGCCAAAGGCATGGCCATTGCTGTGTTTGAACCTGTTGAGTATATTCCTTTTTCTGAATTGTAAAACTTATCATTAAAAGCATTCCTTATAACTTCTGCTTTATCTGAGAATCTTCTGGTATCCTCATTTTCATCTATTAATGCGGCCATTTGTGCCATCACCTAGTCATAAAAATAAATAGCTGTGGCTGTAAATTCAATAGGAGTTAATTGTGATCCCCAGGGATCTTTAGGCCCCATGTCGAACCAGTCGCCTAACCCAAAATATAAAATATCCTTTCTCGACCACTTATCAAGAAATGACATATAATTTTTCATTTTTCCATAATACCTTTTTATTAAGGACTTATCACCGGAAAAAAGATATTGTTGCCAGGGAACAATTATAAATGAACTTCCCCATTCTGGAGAGTTATGAAGTCCGGCATCAATCGGATTTCCTTCAAAAAAAGAATCGCCAGCTCCTTTAGAAACAACACCACTCCCGGCAAAAAATAATTCAGGTGCAACATTCGTTACAAAGCCATTATCATACTGGCTGTCCGACATGTCACTCATCCCTTTTCGGAACAAGGTGAGTAAATCGAAATTATATCTCAGTGAGGGTCCGTTTAGATGGTATTGCTCCAGCCATCCCATTTTTTCACGCTGAGGACAGTCTGTAAGAACACTCATCATGTTGCTTCGCTGCGCCCAACGAACTAAAGAGTATATCCTATTAAAAAGGTCATTCGAACATGAAAATGAGCCGATTGGAACAGCAGAGTTATGGACAACAACACCATTGATATCTATAATTTCAGGCACTTTACTTCCTCCATTTGCAGGAAACAATTCAACCTGTAAATAACGTCCTCCCTGATAGAAAAATTTAGGGAAATGATATTCGTTTCCCTCTCCGTTTAAAGTATATTGCCACCATGCAGGACCACCGGCATGTTGGGTCGCTGACCGGCGGTCGATAGAGCCATCGGAATGCAGCAGTTCTGACGGTGTTATCCGCACAACAGAGCCTTTGGCTCCTTTGACCTTCAGTTCAGGCATTATTGAAGCATTCTGTCCCAGATCATATATCCAAACATTTGGCTTAAGCTCTGTTTTTTTTACAGGTATTAATGTTTCGATGGCTTTAATAGGAGGAGCCGCACACGAAAGGCCTTTCAACAATATACCGGTTTCGGGCATTAAAATAGGTTCTGTCCAGCGTTCTGTACCTGTGAATGAGGGTTTGTCCCAACCTTTTTCTTCCAGTCGGGCATCAAAGTCTTCACCACCATACTCATTCATATAAGTTATCGGCCCCGGAGAAACACTCCATGATTCATCGGTTCCAATTGTCTTGAACGTACCATCAGAAAACTCCATGAAGAGTTGCAATTTGGCCATCAAAGGCCCGTAAGAGTTTAATAACTTGACATATCGAATCGAATCCAACTGAATGTTATACATTCCATTGCTCAAAATAAGCCCCAGCGCATTTTTGCCTTCCTTCAATTGCTCTGTAACATCAAAACTATCATAAAGCGCTTTTTTCCTATAATCAGTCCATCCGGGAGCCAATAAATAGTCTCCAACTTTTTTCCCATTGATATTTAATTCATATTGACCTAAACCACAAACATGAACCACTGCCCGTTTAAGTTTTGGACTCACTTCAAATTCTTTCCGTAATAACATGGAAGAATAGTTTGGATCGTTAGGTCCTGGTTTATCTGCTTTATAATATTGCTTGAGATCTCTTTTTAGGTTTAGATCTTGTCGGGCAGAAGTATACTTTATGGCATATTTTTCTGCTCCTTTTGCTGAAATCCATTTTGCTTCCCATTCGGCTTGATTTAGAATACCCATTGTCCATGAGGATGGACTACTCCAAGGCGAAACATTTCCGGCTTGATCCCAAACCCTCACTTTCCACCAATATTTTTGGCTGGATTTTAATGGTTTTCCCTGGTAGATAATTTGCCCCATTTGATCCGACATTACCTTTCCTGATTCCCACAGATCACCTTTATTGCCGTTAAGTAACTCCGCAGTGCCTGAAACAAGAATCTCATAAGCTGTTTGTTTCAAGTTCCGCGCATCCTCTACTGAACTCAAAGTATAACTTAGAACAGGTGTATCAACATCGATGCCAACCGGTTCTTTCATCAGTTCACATGCCAAATCTTTGGGGATTATGGATCCATTCTGTGAATTACATCCTGAGATTATACTTAATGCTATAATGCAACAGGTTATCAATGTTCGAAAATTATTCATTGTATGTTCTATCTAATTTTATTGTATTTTGAAATATTTATGTCTATTATACTCTTATAAAGACCGATAATCCATACTCTGTATCATCACCGGCCCAAACAATCCGGATGGTTGCAACGGACTGTCGGCCTTGTAAGTATTCACCGGGCACCTGGTCTTCCGTTGGCTTTCAGGTAATTTCTGATCGCCAATCGGGCGATTCACCCAGGCATTGACCACTTCGATCGTCAGTTCATTTTCGCCTGCTTTTACCATCTTAGTGATGGCTTCAGGCACCAATCATGGCAATGTTCAAAATGTCTCTGGACGCTGTAAAGCCACTTTCACCCAATACATAGCTTGGTCCAATGGAAATAACGGAGTTACAGCTGATGTAATTCCAAAAAAATTTCTTCTCGAAATTTTTTTGTGTCTGGTTTTTGTTTGCTTTCGTTTGAATCCATAATTCTGTGTTTTTAATCAAGTTGACTTAAACCTGGTATATATTCGAAAAAAATGTTCAGTTGTAATCATCAAATAAATCAAAACTGACAGGGACATCATTACTGATTTTAGACAAATCTTTCAAAAATTCATATGCACCTAGACTATTTAAAATTGTTAGCTTTCTATTGGCATGGGAGTTATTTATATCAATTAGAAATGAAATAGCCTGGATATAAATACCATTCACAGTGTTTTAAGATGAAATAATCTACCCCAAAATACTACAATTTACTACAAAAATTTATGTCTTTTTATTCAGTTATAATTAGTTTTGAATCTTTTACTAATCCATGTGATTTAGCAGTTATCGAAATATCTCCTTTTTCGAAACCAGAACCGACAATGATCATTGCCTTTCCATAAAACAGATTAACGTAGCTGGCTTGAAATGAATCAAATGACTGTGGATTTCCGTTTCCAACTCCGGCAATACGACCCACACCACTAATGGAAATTTCAATTTTATTATCGGCCAGCGTACAAACGTTTCCATCCTTGTCAACAGCCTCAACCAGCACATACGACAAATCCATTCCATCTGCATGAATCTTTGTACGATCCGGAGTCAAACGGATTTGATAAGGCTCACTGGCTGTTTTTATCGTTTCTTC
>JBBQXI010000075.1:0-12265 GCA_038209805.1 Bacteroidales bacterium
CTTCAATTTTTATCCGGAAATTTTGATCTTTTCATTGAACTTGATCATCAAACAGAGATCCCGATTGAAAACTTATATGAAACGCCTGAAACTCTGGGAAAAGACAGGCTTGCCGCAGCCGTTGGGGCAAACGAGCTCTTCCCTGATCAGAATATACTGATAATCGATGCTGGAACTGCCATAACTTACGACTTGGTTTCAGAAAAGAATGAGTTTATTGGCGGAAATATTTCACCTGGACTGCAAATGCGTTTTAAAGCGCTAAATCAATTTACCGGGAAACTTCCTTTAGTTAGTCATTCTGATGATTTTCAACACATTGGAAGAAACACAACCGATGCCATCCGTGCCGGAGTTCAAAATGGAATTTTATACGAGATTGCTCAAACTATCGAATTATTTAACAAAAATTATCAGAATTTACAGATCGTTATGACTGGTGGTGATTCTATTTTTTTTGATAAAAAATTAAATTATACCATATTTGTACACTTTAATATAACCCTAATTGGTTTAAACAGGATTCTGGAATACAATGCTAAAAATAAATAATGCACTATCAGTCGCTATCGTTTTGATTTTCTGCGGATTATCTGGCATTGCGCAAAACAACAACACAACATCTCCTTTTTCGAGATATGGATTAGGTGATTTGCACCAATACGGGTATGGCCGTACAGCGGCCATGGGAGGAGCTTCACTTGGTAGTCGTCACAGCGTTCAGATCAATTCTGCGAATCCGGCTTCGTACAATGCCAACGATAGTTTATCATTTATATTCGATTTTGGTATCGATGGTACCTATTCAAAATACAAGAGTTCTACAGGAAAAATGAATGCCAACGACGTCAATTTCAGATATTTTTCATTGAGTTGGCCGGTAACCAAATGGTTAGGTGCCGGAATGGGAATTCAACCATTCTCGGATATGGGCTACGAAGTTGCCTTTACCGAAACCGTGACAGGTGTTGGAAATGTTTATCACAGTTATTCGGGCGATGGAACGAACTCAAAAGCCTTCTTTGGAGCATCAATCAGCCCGTTTAAAGGTTTGTCAGTAGGTGCTAACTTGAATTATATTTTTGGCCGGACAACTCAGAATACCGGGATTGGCTTTGATAGCGCCGATCTTTTCTACATTTCAAAAGTTGAAGGAACCCGTCTTCGCGATTTTACACTTACTTACGGTCTTCAATATGATCTGGAAATTAAAAAAAATCAATATTTAACCCTTGGTGTCACATTCGAAAAACAGTCAGATGTAACAGCGCTTCATCGGTTATACTCGCAAAAGATAATCTCTGTAAGTTCAAGTTCTCTTTCTGATACCCTTGAATTTATTCCTGAAAGTAAAGGCATCATTAAACTACCGTCAACATTCGGGATCGGGCTGTCGTACAGCAAGGTTAACAAATTGGAAGTCAATGTTGACTATTATCATGCAGCATGGAGTAAAGCCACTTTCTTTGGAGAAAAATTGTACAACCCAGCCACCGACAATGTTGATTTAGTTGATCAGAACCGGATTTCTGCCGGATTTGAATACATTCCAAACGCTTTTTCAATAAGAAACTACTTTAGTAGAGTGAGATACAGAGCCGGACTTCATCAGGAAAGTTCGTACCTGAAATTAAATAACCATCAGATCAAAGAATTTGGAGTAAGCTTTGGTGCTGGATTCCCATTTCCGAAATCAAAATCGACTGCCAATTTTGCTCTTGAGTTTGGCAAGCAAGGAACGACAAAAGACAACCTCGTAAGAAACAACTATACCAAATTTAGTCTGTACCTAAATTTATACGACTATTGGTTTGTAAAACGCAAATTTGATTAATCGTCAATTCGCTATAAAATTACGATTTGAGGAAGTGAGCCATGAGTAAATAATGCTCGTGGCTCACTTCATTTTAACACATTTTATTTTTAGCTTTAATCTTTCAACCCGCATTGGGCTGATCTAAAATGTAAAATTTATTCTATCTTGGCAAAAACAAGCATTAATGCAGTAAATCATATGCGATTCAAAAAGTTAAAATACTTTCGAATTTGGAAAGTGCCATTTTTCTCTTTCATTGTCTTGCTAACAATGCTATTGGCCTCGTGCGAAAACGAAATTTCCAAAATAAAAACAGTTACTAATACTGTAGATTTACCGGCAATTACTGCCGAAGGGTTTGAAATGCTCGCCTCGGATTCCTCGGTCATTCGTTCGAAGCTACAAACACCAATATTTATCAAGCACGATAACGAGAAAGATCCTTACATTGAATTCCCAAAGGGAGTGAAAATTGTAGAGTACGATGCCAAAATGAACGTTATATCAAGTATAACGGCCCAATACGCCAAAAATTTCACGGCAGAGGATCGATGGGAAGCCAAAAACAATGTGATTGCTGTTAATTTAAAAGGCGACACGCTTAAGACCGAATATTTGGTGTGGGACACCAAAAACAAAAAAATTTACTCCGACCAATTCGTAAAAATCATTCAAAAAGATCAGGTTTATACCGGCATCGGGTTTGAGTCGAATCAGGATTTTTCATCCTATCACATCAAGAATCTGAAAGGCAACATGTACGTTAATGTAGATAAATAAAATAACTATGAATTTGCTTATTGTCATCTTTATAACCATTTTATTTTCTGCTTTCTTCTCCGGAATGGAAATTGCTTTTATTTCGGCCAATAAGTTAAGGCTCGAACTTGACAAAAAACAAAATGTTGTATTTTCAAGTCTGATTTCGCTTTACACCCAAAACCCCGGTCAGTTTATCGCAACTATGCTTGTTGGCAACAACCTGGCCTTGGTTATATACGGTATAGCCTTCGCCAACCTGCTCAAACCCATCCTGTTTGTATATTTACAGTCCGATTCACTGGTTTTATTGGCGCAAACGATCATCTCAACTCTAATTATCCTGGCCACTGCGGAATACTTGCCCAAAATGCTTTTCCGGATCAATCCAAACAAAATACTAAAAGTATTTACGGTACCCATTGCCTTTTTCTATTTCCTTTTCTACCCCGTAACAAAAATTGCGATGGGGATTTCAAAATTTGTTTTAAAAGTTTTCCTGAATGAAAAGATCCAAAATGTAGATGAAAAAGTGGTCTTCAGCCGAATAGATCTGACTCATTTTGTTGATGAGCAAGAAAACAACATTGCACCAAAATCGGGTCAGGAGATAGACAACGAAGTGAAACTTTTCCGCAATGCGCTCGATTTTTCGAAAGTAAAGCTTCGCGAGGTTATGGTTCCACGAACCGAAATGGTAGCTCTCGATATCGACTCAACGGTTGAAGAACTTCATCAAAAATTCATCGAAACCGGATACTCCCGTATTTTATTCTATTCAGGCAATATCGACAACATCGTCGGTTTCATACACCATTCTGTTATATTTACGAAACCCGATTCAATTAAGTCGAACCTGCGGAAGGTATTGATTGTACCAGAAACAATGCCTGCCAGCAAACTATTGAGCAAGTTTATTCAGCAGCGTTTAAGCATGGCTATTGTTGTCGACGAATTTGGTGGAACATCCGGAATGGTCACAAGCGAAGATATTTTGGAGGAAATTTTTGGTGAAATCGAAGACGAACACGACACGATTGATCTGATCATGAAAAAAATCAATGACAATGAGTTTGTCCTTTCTGGCCGTTTAGAGCTCGATGAACTAAACGAAAATTTCAGCCTTGAATTCCCTGAAAACGAAAATTTCGAAACGCTTGCCGGATTTATACTGGCCAATTACGAAAGCATTCCTAAAGTAAATACGGTAATCACAATCGACCAATACCAATTCAGAATACTTAAAGCAACCAGCACCAAAATTGAACTGGTTCACCTTAAGATATTGGACGATAACTAAAATAAAAATCGAATTCGGAGGTTTAATATTGAAAATTATTATCTTCGTACCGCGAAATTTTAACGATTAATTATTATAAAATAACTAACAGTAAATGGCTACTTTACAAAACATACGGAATCGCGGAGGTATGATGATAGCGATCGTAATCGGGCTTGCCTTAGGCGCATTTATTTTGGGCGACATGCTCAATTCGGGAAGTAAGTTAATGAAACCCAGTCAGATGAAAATTGCTGAAATTGATGGGGAATCGATACAATATCCTGATTTTCAAAAGAAAGTTGAAGAGCTTTCTGAAGTATATAAAATGCAGTCCCAACAGACGCAGATCGATGAAAATACATGGGAACAGATTCGCGAACAGGTTTGGCAAGGTTACCTTCAGGAAAACATTATAGGTAAAGCAACTGAAAAGCTAGGTATTACTGTTAGCGCCGAAGAGCTTTTTGATTTGGTGCAAGGAAATAACCCACATACAATTATTCAGCAACTTTTCAGAAACCAAAAAACAGGGCAAGTTGACAAATCAGCGATTATACAGTTCTTGAAAACATTAGAAACCAATGCTACTGCAGAGCAAAAAACGTTTTGGTTATACATCGAAAACCAGATCAAACAAGATAAACTGCGCACAAAATATAGCACCCTGGTTTCAAAAGGATTGTACGTTACTACCGACGAAGCCAAAAAGAGTTTAGTCGAAAAAAACAAGAACGCTAATTTTCAATACGTAGCACTTAACTACTCGACTGTATCCGATGGTGATGTAAAAGTTTCAGATGATGAATTGAAATCATACTACAACAAACACAAAGACGAATACAAACAGGATAAAACACGGAAAATCGAATATGTTACGTTCGAGGTACTTCCATCAGAAGCTGATAAAGCAGCAACCCAGAAATGGTTAACCGGCAGCAAAGTCGAATTTTCAACAGTTACTGACAACCAACAATACATAAACGTCAATTCAGACTCTCGTTTCGATCCAAGCTTGTCAAAAAAAGAAGATCTTTCTCCCGCAATTGCAGCTTGGGCGTTTAGCGCACAGCCAGGCGATTTTTATGGACCCTATCTTGAAAACGGAGAATATAAACTAGCTAAAATTGATCAATTTAGAATGCTGCCCGATTCGGTTCAGGCAAGCCATATCCTGATTAATCCTCAAACAGTAGGTAGTGTTGAAAAAGCAAAAGCTATTGTTGACAGCTTGAAAAGAAATATTGAACTTGGTGGAAACTTTGCTGAAGCTGCAATGAAATATTCAGAAGATACGGGTTCAAAAGTTAAAGGCGGAGATTTGGGTTGGTTTAAACGCAAACAAATGGTTCCGGAATTCGAAGAAGCTGCTTTCTCTGGCGAAGTAAATAAACTTTACGTTGTTCAAACGCGTTTCGGATTCCATATCATCAAACCAACAAAAAAAGGTAAAGAAACCAATCAGGTTCGTGTAGCTATTCTTACTAAAAAAGTAGAACCAAGTACCGAAACTTACCAGAAGATTTATTCAGAAACCAGCAAATTTGCCAGCGAAAACCAAACGGTTGAAGCTTTCAACAAAGCCGTGGTTGATCAAAAGCTAGATAAAAAAATTGCAACGCTGAAAGAAAACGACCGCGAAGTAACCGGACTGGAAACTTCTCGTCAACTGGTACGCGCTGCTTTTACTGCCGAGAAAGGCAAAATGTGTATTAATAATGAAGGATCTACCATCTTCGAATTTGGGAACAAATTTGTTGTTGCTGCTATGACTGGTGCAACAGAAGAAGGATTATCTACCTTCGAAG
The DNA here is from genome assembly GCA_038209805.1 of Bacteroidales bacterium. GTDB lineage: Bacteria > Bacteroidota > Bacteroidia > Bacteroidales > Prolixibacteraceae > Aquipluma. Next base: position 5,663 of record JBBQXI010000075.1, read on the forward strand.
AAGCTAAAATACGTGTTGATCTTGCAGTTCGCAAAGAGAAAAAAGCACAGTTGCTTGCTGACAAGTTAAAAAATGCCGGATCTGATCTGGCAAGTGTTGCTTCAAAATTTTCAACTGATGTTAAAGAGGCTACCGGTGTTAACTTCACCAGTTTCTCTATTCCCTCACTCGGATTCGAACCAGCTGTAGTGGGTACTGTTTGCTCACTTCCTGAAGGAAAAGTTTCAGCGCCAATAGAAGGAAACAATGGGGTTTATCTAACTAAGGTAACTTCGTTCACAACAGCTACAGATACCGATCTGAAAGGCGAAAAAAACCGAATCGCTCAAACCTTGGGTTATCGAGCCGGATCGCAGGTTTTTGAATCCCTTAAAAAGGTCACCGAAATTGTCGATAAACGATCAAAATTTTATTAATAGAATAGATCAGGAAAAAAGCGGGCTAACAGCCCGCTTTTTTTTTCAGGTTTCGTCAACCCAAATGATTGAATATGGAGCAACGAATTAAAAAGCTCGAGCAACTATTATTGAATGACCGATTTGCCAGCAATAATGACATTCATCTGGTTTCAATAGGCAAAGGAGAGGCTACCGCCGAAATGACCGTTACCGAAAAACATTTGAATGGCGTAAACATTATTCAGGGTGGAGCGCTGTTTACGCTTGCTGATTTTGCATTCGCTGCGGCCTCCAATTCTCATGGAAGAATCGCTGTTGCAGCAAATGCAACCATTAACTTTTTCAAAGGTGTATCTTCCGGAAAGTTAACAGCCAAAGCAAAAGAACACAGTTCAGGCAAAACTCTGGCGACATATTTAGTCGACATTACCGACGAAGAAGGCAACAAAATAGCCTTGTTCAACGGCACTGCTTTCCTGAAAGGAGAATACTAACAAAAGTTCGGAGTGACTAAAGTGCACTAGAATGCCTAAAGTTGAGAACAACTCTAGGCACTCCAAACTCTAGGCACTCCAAACTTTTTTAATTAAATTTGCACACTTTTTCAATTTAAAAACAAACATATGGCCAGGTATTTCAACGATGTTTCCAGAACTTTCAATGAATATTTATTGATTCCCGGATTAACAACTAAAGAATGTTTTCCGCAAAACGTATCATTAAAAACGCCCCTAGTCAAGTATCAAAAAGGTACTGCTCCAGAATTGGAACTCAATATTCCATTTGTTTCAGCAATTATGCAGTCGGTTTCCGATCATAAAATGGCCATTGCACTGGCAAAAAACGGAGGATTGTCATTTATATTCGGATCTCAGTCCATTGAGACACAAGTTGAGATGGTTCGGAAAGTAAAAAAATTCAAAGCTGGATTTGTGGTATCTGATGCCAATTTAACTCCAAACGACACCTTAAAAGAAGTACTTGCGATTAAGGCATTGACCGGCCACTCCACCATTGGAATTACTGCCGACGGGACTTCGAACGGCAAACTGCACGGAATTGTGACCAGTCGCGATTACCGCGAGTCGAAAGACAATCTGGATACCAAAATCAGCGAATTCATGACACCATTCTCGAAACTGGTTACCGGAGAACTGGGCATTTCGCTTACTGAAGCCAACGACGTAATCTGGGATCACAAACTCAATACCCTTCCAATCATCGACAAAGACCAGAATCTGCAATATTTTGTGTTCCGGAAGGATTACGATGAGCATAAAGAAAATCCGAACGAATTACTCGACCCAAACAAGAAATTGTTGGTGGGTGCAGGAATTAATACTCGCGATTATACCGAACGTGTTCCACAATTGGTTGAAGCCGGAGCCGATGTTTTGTGTATCGACTCGTCTGACGGGTTTTCTGAATGGCAGGCTGAAACAATCGGATTCATTAAAAATAAATACAACGGGAAAGTAAAAGTTGGTGCCGGGAATGTGGTCGACAAAGACGGTTTTCTCTACCTCGTTGAAGCTGGTGCCGATTTCATCAAGGTCGGAATTGGCGGAGGTTCTATCTGCATTACCCGCGAACAAAAAGGTATTGGCCGTGGTCAGGCAACTTCTTTGATTGAGGTGGCAAAAGCTCGCGACGAGTATTTTGAACAAACCGGAATCTATGTGCCAATTTGCTCCGATGGAGGTATTGTTCAGGATTACCACATGGTGCTTGCGTTGGCTATGGGAGCCGATTTCATTATGATGGGCCGGTACTTTGCACGTTTCGATGAAAGTCCAACCAAAATACTTAAAGTAGGAAGTAATTACGTGAAAGAATACTGGGGCGAGGGATCGAACCGGGCACGCAACTGGCAACGCTACGATTCAGGCGGCAGCGAAGGCCTTAAGTTTGAAGAAGGTGTCGACAGCTATGTCCCTTATGCCGGAAAGCTAAAAGACAACCTGGATATTACAGTTGGCAAAATCATTTCAACCATGTGTAGCTGTGGTGCGTTAAGCATTCCCGAGTTGGAAAAGAATGCCAAGATCACATTGGTATCTTCAACCAGTATCATCGAAGGCGGAGCGCACGACGTGATTTTGAAGGAGACTAATATTTAGTACCAAGTCGCCTTGATAGAATTTTGCAGTTCACCCTGAACTTATTTCTGTTTTTTTCATAAATGATATGCCGAAAAGAGTTCGGCATATCATCACTCAATGGCTTGGTAACACGACAGAGAAGAATCTGATGGCAAATGACTCACTTAACAGTACTTATAAATGGTATGCTGCCTACACTGATTCCAGAGCAGAAAAAAAAGTATGTCAGGAACTGGTTAAAAAGGATATTGAATGCTATTTACCCCTTAAGATTGAAAAGAAGCAATGGAGTGATCGGGTAAAAGTTGTAGAAAATCCATTGATTCGCGGGTATATTTTTGTGAAAGTCAGCATTCGCGAATATTACGAGGTTCTAAACATAACCAGTGTACGAAGATATGTTTGTTTCGAAGGCTTTCCGACTGCTATTCCTGAAAGCCAAATCAGCGATCTCAAGTATTTTGCACAATGCATGAATACGGAAATTGAAGTGACATCTGAACGAATATCAAAAGGTACTTTTGTGAAAATAGTTTCTGGTCCTATGTCAGGTATATCAGGAGAAGTTGTGGAAATTCGGGGAAAACGCAGCATTGTTTTACGCTTTAACGATTTGGGATTCTGTGTTCACGCAGACTTGGGAACCAATGAAGTAGAACTATTGAACAAATAACTTACTCTTCTGCAAATTCATTCTGATTTCAAATTACTAATCCAAAAGTTCGGCAAATACCTTTTAAAGACCTGTGCTATTTCGTCCGAAAAAAATTATTGTTTTCACTAATATTCCTTTATGGACGGTTCCTTTCACCTATTCCCATTTCTATAAATATTGTGTCACGCTATGACCTGTATATTTCTCATAAAACAGTGACATATTAATTCTCACCTTAACAGATAAAAAGAATAAATCGTCACACATAAAAAGTGTACAGGGCAATAAAATCGATACAAAACGGTTTTTGAATGGTGTGTCTATTCTTGATGAACAGGACAAAATCATTCGTTCATATCCTGAATTCGACCATTCAAATAAAAAATCAGTCATCTCATTGAATTAAGCATCATATATTAACAAGAACATAGAATTTCAGCATTAATTTGAGTTACTTTTGTACTCAAGCTTGCATCTAAAAAACTTCTGTAGGCATACTGAAATTCATTCTGATTTCAAATTACTAGTCTAAAATAGATGTCTAATTTGCAGCAGACTCATTCACAGCCATGTGACTGAGGTGGCGAAGCCATGAAAGCCGAACCTATATCCATTTTAAAACTGCTATCATTCAGCAGAAATCAAATCATAAAAGCTACTGAAATGGAAGATCCATACGTTCATTAATTCCTAAAAAAATGATTGAAGGCCTGATAACATCAAAAACGCGCATTAAACTTTTGCTCAAATTCTTTCTAAACAGTGAAACAAAGAGTTACCTGAGAAGCTTGGAATCTGAATTCGGCGAATCAAGCAACTCAATCCGGGTCGAATTAAACAAAATGGAAAGAGCAAGACTTCTTAATTCAACCAATGATGGCAATAAAAAAATGTATTTTGCAAACATCAGTCATCCGCTTTACGAGGATATCAATAATATCCTAAAGAAATTTGTTGGAATTGACCAAATCATTGAAAAAATTACAAGTCAGCTTGGAGATCTTCAGGCTGCCTACCTAACAGGTGATTTTGCCACTGGACAAGATTCGGAAATTATCGACATGGTTCTGATTGGAAATAAGCTCGACCGTGAACTGATCGATTCTCTCGTTTTAAAAGCTGCAGAATTCATTAGCCGACCTATTAAATACATTATTCTTAGTCAGGAAGAGTTAATCCGCGTATTCAGGAATAAGCCGGTGTTGTTGATCTGGCGAGCCGAAGCGGTAAATACTTATACAAATCTAAATTAAGCTCCAACTCATTCTTGTTTTTCCTAAGAAACTAAACAGTCATAATTCTCAAATCCGAATATATAAAAGCCTCAAAATATTTTTTATGAAAAAAATAAGCTTATTCATTGGTATACTCATCTGCTTTTATGCATCTGTTACCTTACAGGCTCAGAATCCTGCAAGTATTAATGTCAATAATCTTTCTGACCAACAGATTCAGAAAATCGTTACCGAGATGAACAACAAAGGTCTGACCATCGATCAGGCTGCCCAAATGGCACAAATCCAAGGAGCAACACCCGTTCAGATTGAGCAGTTGAAACGCCGAATACAGGAACTCAATTTCTCCAAAGCAGATTCTACCACCAATCAGACAACTAAAAAATCACAAAACAATAAGTTAAAAAAGGAAGTTTATTCTGAAAAAGCAATTGTTGAAACAACACCAGAAAACAAACGGATTTTTGGATTTCAGTTTTTCAATTCAGACAAATTGACTTTTGAACCTCCTGTTAATATGCCAACTCCTCAAAACTATGTATTGGGAATTGATGACGAATTAACAGTTTCCATCTGGGGAGCCAGTCAACAAACGTACCAGTTACCCATCAATACAAACGGAGCTATTAATATTCCCGACATTGGGCAAATCTATGTTTCAGGCATGGAATTCGCCAAAGCAAAAGAACTCATCAAAAAACGTTTAATCTCCATTTATCAAGGCATGGATGGTCAGAATCCGAACACATATGCCGATGTAAGTATCAGTAACCTGCGATCCATCAAAGTGAACGTAATCGGTGAGGTAATGGCTCCCGGAACCTATACCCTACCATCAACCGCTTCAGCATTTAATGCGTTATACCTTTCAGGAGGACCTAATGAAAATGGATCATTCCGTAACATCCAGCTGATCCGCGACAACAAAATAGTAAAAACCATTGATGTTTACGATTACATGATTAACGCTAATATGGAGGGAAATATACAACTCCGCGAACAGGATATCATTTATATTCCAACCTACCAAAAACGGGTTGAGGCAACTGGTGCATTTAAACGAACAGGAATATTTGAACTTAGTGAAAAAGAAAAACTATCCGATTTGATTCGCTACCTCGGTGGATTCACTGATCAGGCATTTAAGGCACAAATCTCACTGACTCGCATCACCGATACCGAGAAAAAAGTGATCGACATCAATCAATCGATTTATGAAAGTTTTGTGCCTAATAATGGAGATTCAATTGTTGCCTCCGAAGTAATCAAACGTTTCGAAAACCGGATCAACATCTCGGGTGCAGTTTTCCGTCCTGGGACATACGAATTGACCGAAGGACTTACTCTTTCAGGCCTAATCAGAAAAGCACAGGGTGTAACCGAAAACTATTTTAGTAGCCGTGGATTGATTGTCCGCCTTCAAAACAACCTCGCACCAATGACCTTGTCGTTTAATGTTGATGAGATATTAAAGGGAACCAATGACATTAAACTACAGCGGGAAGATCAGGTCATCATTCAGGATATTTTCAGTATGCGTCAAAAACGAACGATTCAAATTCTGGGAGAAGTACAGAACCCTGGTGAATTTGCATTTTCAGACAACATGACCTTAAAAGATATAATATTTAAGGCCGGAGGATTTACTGAAGCCGCCAGCGAATCGTTTATTGAACTGGCTCGCCGCCATAATTATGCAGAATCTAACCTGATGAGCGATGAACTGGTTAAACTGTATCAGTTTAACATCGACCGAAAATTGAATCTGGATGCTAAAGGCGACACCCTTCATTTACAACCCTTCGACTACATTTATGTGCGAAAAGCTCCCTCTTATCATCAACAGCGAACAGTTTACATTTCCGGTGAAGTTCGATACCCTGGAGCCTACAGCATCGGATCGAAGAAAGAACGTATTTCAGATCTGATCAAGCGTTCAGGAGGTTTAACGCCCGATGCTTTTATTAAAGGAGCACGTATGAAACGAAGCAATCCTGATTCCATACAAAAGGCAGAAATTCTTCGGAATAATTTACCCGATAGTTTAATTACTAAAGCTGAAAAACAAATATCCAGTGATAAGCTGGAACTACGACTCGATGATATTATGAAAAATCCGGGATCTGCATTCGATTATATGCTTAAAGATGGCGACCAAATCATCATACCTGAAGTATCTCAGGAAGTTCGTATTTCAGGGGAAGTACAAAACC
>JBBQXI010000076.1:0-12210 GCA_038209805.1 Bacteroidales bacterium
CCGGAGTACAAGATCCTGCCGATCCGAGGTGCGAACCACGTCGGTGACGGCGTGCATTCCGCCCAGAAGCGACCGTGACCAGCTCGCCGAGGTCGCGCCGACGCTGGCGGCAATCGTGCGTTTGGAAATGCATGATTGGTAATCAGAAAAAGTGGAAAGGCGAAACTTTGCGGAAAACAATCTGGATTGACAACACTGAGATTGAACTTTGCGCTGAACAAACAGATGCGGAGAATAATAAAAGCCTGATCAGGTTCTGCTGGAACAATCCGAACTTTGAGTTTTCGCGAATTATAGAACATGCTGGCTCGCTACCTATTCCGCCCTATCTGAACCGAGAAACAGAGCAAAGCGATCTGGAACGTTACCAAACCGTTTATTCCAAAATTAAAGGTTCGGTTGCCGCGCCAACAGCTGGGTTGCACTTTACTGATAAAATCTTTAGTCATCTGAAAGAAGTCGGGCATGAATTAGCAGAACTGACCCTGCACGTTGGAGCCGGAACGTTTCAGCCAGTAAAAAGCGAAACCATTTCGGGACATGAAATGCACTCTGAACATTTATACATTAGTCGCGATTTTCTGAATAAGCTAATTCATCACCCCGGAAAGAAAATAGCCGTTGGAACAACTTCAGTCCGAACACTTGAAAGTCTCTACTGGTTGGGACTTCAGGCACACCAAAATACAGAAATGAGTATAGCCGACTTGAAAATTTCACAATGGGAGGCATATCAACCGAAAGAACTCCAATTTTCATCATTTGATGCCTTAATAGCTTTGATTGACCTGCTCGACAGGAATCAAACCGATTACCTTTCAGCATCAACGCAAATCATTATTGCTCCGGGGTATCAATTCCAAATTGTTGACGGATTGATTACTAATTTCCATCAACCGCAAAGTACGCTATTGTTGCTGATTTCGGCTTATTTAGGCGATGAATGGCGAACCATATACAACCACGCATTGACGAACAATTACCGTTTTCTGAGCTATGGAGATAGTAACTTGTATTTGAAAAGCTAACAATGCATGCCGGATTTTCGTCCAACATGCATTGTTATTACAGAAGCAGATTAAATTCCCAAAGCTGTAATGGCCAAATAAACCAATCCGGCAATAAGCATACTTACCGGTATAGTTAAAATCCACGCAATAAGTAGATTATTCGCAACACCCCAACGAACGGCCGAAAGTCGTTTGGTCATTCCAACACCCATGATAGCACCCGAAATGGTGTGAGTTGTACTTACCGGAATACCCAGCCCCTGAGAAACGCCAAACAAGGTAATTGCACCAGCTGTTTCAGCAGCAACACCTTCAACAGGAGTAACTTTGGTAATTTTAGTACCCATTGTTTTTACAATTCGCCAGCCGCCCATCATAGTTCCAAGAGAGATTGCAGTATAACACGAAATTGGAATCCATGTAGGTACATGTAAGTGAGTTTTGCCCATTGCATCCAAGGTTTCCGTTACATGCACCCAATCAGGAATAGCAAGCCCTGAAACATTCAAAGAGTGAATGTATACTAACATTGCTGCACTAATAATACCAACCACTTTCTGAGAATCACTTCCTCCATGTCCTAAACTCAAGGCTCCTGAAGATACGATTTGCATTCTTCGAAACCATTTGTTCGCATGATGAGGGTTGGCCCTACGACTGGACCAAAGTATAATGAGTGTGATGAGATAGGAGAAGATCATTCCTATTATTGGTGACAGAAAAATAAATGCTACTGTTTTCAAAATCACTTCCTCACTAACTACAGAAAAAGTTCCGGTATGTGCCACTGCGGCGCCAGCAAAACCGCCAATTAACGTATGTGACGAGGAGGATGGAATACCAAAATACCACGTTAACAAATTCCAGATAATAGCGGCAATTATTCCGGCCAATATTACTTGAAGCGTAATCGCACTGCTGTCAACCGTTTTGGCAACCGTATTGGCCACTTTGAGATCGAATACCCAATAAGCAACAAAATTCCAAAATGCAGCCCACAAGACAGCTGGGAATGGCGCAAGAACTTTTGTTGAAACAACAGTAGCGATTGAATTGGCAGCATCATGAAAACCGTTAATCAGGTCGAAAACAAAGGCAAGGGCAATTGTAACAATTAATATAGTAAGCATAGCCTGAAATAAAGAGTTTAAAAACTAAAAAGGACCCTGATTAAGCGTATTTTACCAAAATAGTTTTCACAACATCCGAAACATCTTCCATCTTATTAGCGATCTTCTCGATATTCAGAAGAATTTCTTTTTGTTTGATTAATTCAATAGGATCTTTTTCGTTTTCGAAAAGACTCGAAATAGCCATGTGATAAAACTCATCTACCCGACTTTCGAGCTTATTAATGTCTTTACAAGCTTTTAAAACCTTGGTTGAGCTTTTAATATCGTCCAGACCGCCCACAGCTACTTTTATTAGCTGACATCCGTCAGAAATTAAGGCAACCATATCTTTCATAAACGAGCTAAAAACGGTACACCGGTATATCTCTATCTTTGTTGATAAACTATAAATCAAATCCACTACATCATCAATCGTTGAAGTTAACTCATTGATATCTTCCCGATCGAATGGAGTAATAAAAGAACGATTTAATACATCAAAAATCTGATTGGTAAATTCATCTCCCTTTTTCTCAATAGCCTTAATGGCTAGTCCAATAGACCGGCGATCTTCCAATTCCGGTGAATTGATGAGCTTAACCAACGCAGCTGAGGCTTCAATTGTATTTTCAGCAGCCTGATTAAACATCGCATAAAACTTCTTTTCTTTAGGAACAAAATACTTAAGTAAACCTGAAAAATCCATATCCGTAATTTTAATGTACATGAGCGTTTAAAACCATTACAAAGATGCGAATAAGAATTATTTCATACTGGAGTATTTTTAATTTTATTCGAACTAAAATGCAATCCGATCTAATCAGCTAATAATTTTTCAGCTACTTCTAAAATTACACCCCTATCCATACTTTATCGACAAAATAGCTATAATACAGCATCGCAACATACTGACAAATATCAATGCCATCAAACAATACCATTCATCCATTATTATTACATTTGCGACACAATAAATAAACAAAAACGATCGTTTTTCAGGCGAATCGTTTAAGATCAATTGTTTAACTTTAATTCTGAGTAATGTTTTTTTTAGGACTATTATCGACACCTCTACCCTATTTGCTGCTAGCCGCATTTTATTTTTTCGGCTTCGCAATGGGTATGTTCAATAATAGCACCGGAGACGAGGCTATCGAAACTGTTTCATCAGTTACTATACCCGTAGAAGTCAAACAAAAAGTAACAGACCATTCGATTTATTATTTCCAGGTCAACGACCACAAAATTCAAAATCAGAATACCATTTTAAAGCCTGAAGCTAAAACAACAGCATTTATACCCGATACGGGAACTACTATTTTTCAGGTCAGGAACATAAAAGTTCATGAATTTCTTTTCTCCGGATTCCAATTTTCGCGCCCACCTCCATCAGGGTGCTAGAAAAAAAAGGTAGCACACTTTTCATTTTCAGGCATTTTGCATTTTTTAACTTATAATTAAGCTGAAACTGCAACTATTATTGTGCATAATTGTTTTTCGTTAGCAATCCTGATAAAGATTATTTTATGATAGGGGTGATAGGAATAAGCTATAAGACAGCGCCATTAGAAATCCGCGAGTTATTTTCATTTCCAAAAGACGAAATTGTTCCATTTTCAGAACTACTTCAGCAAGAAACAGAAATTGCTGATTTAGTACTCATTTCGACCTGTAACCGTACCGAGATTTATTTCTCACAGGATAAACATGACAATCAGGCTGCATTTGAGTTGATTTATGAAGCGATCAAGAAATTCAAAGGAATTACCGATCATTGCTGGCAGTACTTTTACCACCGGTCAAATGCTGGTGCTGTTCGTCATTTATTTGAAGTGGTTTCGGGGCTCGATTCACTGATCATTGGAGAAGACCAGATTATTGGACAAGTAAAAGAAGCATACATTACCTGTACTGAACTGGCTCTTACTGATGCCGTTTTAATGCGACTTTTCCAGAAATCATTCGAAGCAGGGAAACGTGTTCGCACTGAAACAGGTATCAAACTTGGAATCACTTCGGTGAGTAGCGCTGCTGTAGAAATGTGTGCCTGTCTTCTGGGTGGAGTAAGTGACAAATCGGTTTTATTGGTTGGAGCTGGTGAAACCGGGAATCTGGCTCTTCAAAACATTCACAAAAAGGGAGTTAAACAGATTGGCGTAACCAATCGAACGATTGAAAAAGCAGAAAAAACAGCCGCCAAATACAGTGGAATGACTATTGCCTTTGATACATTCGGAAAATACCTTCACGGATTTGATATTGTGATGATTGCGACCTCCTCTGCAACGCCGGTTATTACTGCTGAAATGGTAAAACAAAACCAATTGGTTAGGCCTGGTCATAAACAAGTATATATTGATCTTTCGGTTCCCCGTAATATTGAAGCTTCGGTTGCTGAATTAGAAAATGTTGAAGTACTTGGCGTTGACGACCTTCAGGAAATAGTTAAACAGACTACCGAAAACAAGAAGGAAAGTGCAGCAAAAGCACATCTTATTTTGGACGAAGTTGTGGCCGATTTTTCTGAATGGTTGGCCAGTCGCTCACTTCGACCAGCAATAAGCACAATAACCGCTAATCTCCAGTCGATCAACCAGGAAGAACTTTCGACCTACCGCAAAGTAAATACTCCGGAAATGCAGGAAATTGTGGATGATTATGCACAACATCTTACCCAGCGATACACCCGTTTGCTGATCAAAAACCTGAAAAATTTAACGGATAACGGAAAAAATATCGATTCGTTAAAAATCATCAATGATTTATTTAAATTCGACTAAAATATTTTGTAGGCAAATCCAGTTGATTTGCTTTTGATTGATCAGAATGAAAAAAACGATACGTATAGGCACTAGAGGGAGCCAACTGGCACTTTATCAGGCTAAAAAAGTTAAAGCAACACTCGAAAATATCTTTCCGGAACTTCAGGTTGAACTGAAAATTATCAAAACAAAAGGAGATAAAATTCTCGATGTTGCGCTCTCGAAAATCGGTGACAAAGGATTATTCACCAAAGAAATTGAAAATGAACTGATCGACGGAAGCGTTGATTTGGCAGTTCACAGTTTAAAAGACCTACCAACTAAATTGCCAGATGGCTTAAAATTAGGCGCAGTTTTAGAGCGTGGCGAGTTCCGCGATGCATTGGTTAGTTTAAACGGTAAAAAAATTGCTGATCTGAAAGCAGGCGATGTTGTTGCCACATCCAGTTTACGCCGGATTGCAGGACTGCTGAAAATAAATAACCAGATCGTTATTAAAGACATTCGTGGAAACGTGAACTCGCGTCTTCAGAAAATGGAAGATGGCTATTGCGATGCCATGATTATGGCAGCAGCCGGTCTTCAACGCCTCGGTCTCGAAAAATACATCACCGAAATTATTGATCCGGAAGTGATCATGCCTGCTGTTAGTCAGGGAGCAATTGCTATTGAAACCCGTCTAAATGATCCGGAAATTGATGAATTAATGGAAAAGTTAAACCATTTGAATACGTGGAATACGGTAATTGCTGAACGTGCGTTTCTTGCTCATCTTGAAGGTGGATGCCAAGTCCCACTTGGATGTTATTCAAGGGTTGAAAACGGAACTCTAAATATGAGCGGATTTGTTGCCTCCATTGACGGAAAGCAATACATTCGGGAAGACATTTCAGGAGAAATGACCAAAGGAGCTGAATTGGGAGTTCAAATGGCCGAAAAAATGCTCGAAAAAGGAGCAAAAGAAATTTTAGACCAAATTAAATCAAGCAACAATACTCACTAAACCAAATGGGTAAAATACTCGAAAACAAGGTATTTATATCAACACGGCCAGCTGGTCAGTCTGCTGAACTTGAAAACCTGTTATCAGAAGATTCAGCCACCCTGATTTCAATGCCGACCATAGAAGTCAGGCCATTACCTCTCAACGAGTTTGCCTGGCAACAATTAAAAAATATCGAATCGTTTAACTGGGTAGTTTTTACCAGTCCAAATGGATTACGCTATTTCTTCGCCCGGCTTTTTGAACTTCAAAATCACTATAGCCTTCCGGAGCATTTAAAAATAGCTGTTGTTGGAAAAAAAACGGCTGCTTCATTGGAATGTTATGGGACATCGGCTTCATTTATAAATTTAGGAAACACGGCTGAGGATTTTGTGGTAGATTTTTTTCACCGGGTAAATCCTGGTGATCGGGTACTCTTCCCGATTGGGAATTTGGCCCGTACTGTTATTGAAGACAAAATATCAAAAAAGGCAGAATGTACCCGCATTCTTTTTTACGAAACCATTCTTCCTGAATTGATTAACGAAAATGCATTAAAACTTATACTGGACGATCAGTACGACATGATCGTACTTTCAAGCCCATCGTGCTGCAAAAATTTACTTCAACTGCTTTCAGGAAAAATTGACCCTACAAAACTCCGATTGGTTTGCATTGGGCAAACAACTTCAGCCGAAGTTATCCGCAATGGAATTGAACCATTGATAACTGCCGGAACTGCTAATTCACAAGGAATACATTCAGCCATACTCAATTATTTTCAGAAGAAACAACTTTTAAACAATTAGAACTATGTCTTTCCCAACTACAAGACTCAGAAGATTAAGACAAACTCCTGTTTTACGAAATTTAGTCAGAGAAACAATATTAACCCGCGATGACTTGGTGATGCCACTTTTTGTTTGTCCGGGAACAAACGTTTGTATTCCAATTTCCTCCATGCCGGGCAATTTCAACCTTTCGGTTGACTTGTTGGTAGAAGAATGTCGCCGGTTATACGGATTAGGAATTCAGGCAATACTGCTTTTTGGTATTCCTGAACACAAAGACGAACACGGGCTTGTGGCCTGCGAGCACAACGGAATTGTGCAACAAGCCGTGCGTGCCATAAAAGCCGTTTTGCCTGATTTATATATCATTGCCGACATTTGTAACTGTGAATACACATCACACGGTCACTGCGGAACCATTGTTAATGGCGACGTTCACAACGACCTCACACTGGTTACTCTGGCCAAACAATCGGTTTCAATGGCTGAAGAAGGTGTTGATATGGTTGCACCCAGCGACATGATGGACGGACGCGTTGGAGCTATCCGCAAATCGCTCGACGAAAATGGCTTTTACAATACTCCAATTATGGCTTATTCGGCCAAATATGCTTCAGCTTTTTACGGTCCTTTCCGCGAAGCTGCCGACAGTGCACCAAAATTTGGCAATCGTGCCACCTACCAGATGGATCCGGCAAATGGCAACGAGGCATTACGCGAAGTTGCTCTCGACATTGAAGAAGGTGCCGACATTGTTATGGTGAAACCAGCTTTGAGTTACCTCGATATTATTCAGCGAGTAAAAACGACTTTCAACATGCCAATAGCTGCTTACAATGTGAGTGGTGAATATGCCATGGTAAAAGCTGCAGGAGCAAACGGCTGGATCGATGAAAAACGAATGGTTCGCGAAATACTGACTTCGATTAAACGTGCCGGTTCTGACATCATCATTACATATCACGCACAGGAAATTATTAAAGAGCTGTAAAAGCAAAGGGCCGGAAGCATGGGGAAAAAGTCAAAGTACTCAGTCACAGTTAGCAGTTGACTCGAAACCCGTATCCCGAAACTCGTAACTTGATTAAAAATTAATCCATGAAAAACTATACCCAAAGCATAGCGGCTTTTCAGGAAGCACAAAAACATATTCCAGGCGGAGTAAATTCGCCGGTTCGCTCATTTAAAAGTGTTGACGGCGATCCGTTGTTTATTGCCAGCGCCAAAGGTGCCAAGGTTTTCGACATCGACGGTCATGAGTACATCGATTACGTAGGCTCTTGGGGACCAATGATTTTGGGACACGCACATCCAGATATTATCATGGCCATTCAGAAAACAGCAGCAAAAGGCTCCAGTTTTGGCGCCCCTACCCTGCTCGAAACCGAAATGGCACTGCAAATCAAGAAGATGGTTCCATCAATCGACAGCATACGAATGGTAAACTCCGGAACTGAGGCTACCATGAGTGCTTTACGATTGGCACGTGGATATACCAACCGCGAATTAGTCATCAAATTTGAAGGTTGCTACCATGGTCATAACGATAGTTTCCTGATTAAAGCCGGTTCAGGTGCTCTGACGTTTGGAACTCCCAATTCGCCGGGTGTTACTTCCGGAACAGCAAAAGATACACTGACTGCAGGTTACAACGATTTGGATTCAGTCAAAGAATTATTTATCCGTTATCCTGAACAGATTGCAGCCTTAATTATTGAACCTGTCACCGGAAATATGGGTGTGGTAATTCCAGAACCAGAATTCATTCAGGGAGTTCGCGACCTTTGCACCAAATATGGAACAGTATTGATTTTCGACGAGGTGATGACTGGCTTTCGCCTATCTAAAGGTGGCGCACAACAAATACTTGGAATTACTCCTGATCTGACCTGTTTTGGAAAAATAATCGGAGGTGGATTACCTGTTGGTGCTTATGGTGGAAAACAGGAAATCATGGACAAACTGGCGCCAAAAGGCCCGGTTTATCAGGCAGGAACACTCTCCGGAAATCCGTTAGCCATGTCAGCTGGCCTTACTACTTTGAAGATTTTGGACGAGACTGATGGTTTTTACAACATCCTTGAAGAAAAATCGGCACGTTTAGGTGATGGAATCAAAAAATGTCTGGCCGATCTGAATTTTCCTGGAGTAGTAAACCGTGTTGGCTCCATGTTTACTCTATTCTTCACCGAAGAAGCAAAAGTAAATTCGTTTGCCGATGCTTGTAAATGTAACACTGCTACCTACGCAAAATACTTCAAAATGGCTCTGGATAGCGGCGTTTATCTGGCACCATCGCAGTTCGAAGCCGGATTCATGTCGGCTGCCCATACATCGAAAAAAATCGATAAAACCATTGAAGCAACTTACGATGCATTGAAGGTTTTAAAGGGATAATAACCACATTCCAAAACCTTCATCAAATATGGGAATGGAATTTGGACAGCGAAATAAATCAAATATTGTAACATTCTGATACCCAACAGATAAATTTATCAAATTAAAATTGGCAGATTTTTTGAAGTAGCATATGTGCTGATTAGAGTTTTTATTCAAATTTCAGCGGAAACAGGAAACAATTAATACTTACGATCATGAAAACAAAAATTGGAATCTTAGTTTTAGCTTTAAGCACATGCTTCTTCAATGTACATGCACAACAACGTGTAGTGACTACCGCACGTGCAACTAGCTATGATATTAGCGACAATCTTGATTTAGATGCTGTCGCTTCTATGTTTGGTGATTCAGAAAATCTGGAAGACTTTGAACACCGGCTGAATGATCCGAACAACCCGATTTCTAATCTCGATTTAAACCAAGACGGTTACATCGATTATTTACGGGTTATCGAAAATTCATCCGACCGCAATTCACTTGTTGTCATTCAGGCAGTCCTTGATGACAACATTTTTCAAGACGTTGCAACAATAGAAGTTGAGCGGGTTCAGAATGGCAATCCTCGAGTCCAAATTGTTGGCGATCCATATATCTATGGTTCAAACTATATCATTGAACCAGCTTTCTATCGTACACCTTTAATTTTCTCATTCTTCTGGGGTCCGCGTTACAGCCCATGGGAATCTCCTTATTACTGGAATTATTATCCAAGATGGTACAGCAATTACCGACCTTGCTCTCCATTTAAATACCGCAGGAATATTTATGCACACATCAATTATGAAAACAAGTATCGACGTGCAGACAGTCGTAACATTCATTTCTCAGGAGATAACTATAGCCGAATCAGAAGAAATGATTATGCAACAAGATACCCTAACCGAGCATTTGAAAATCGTAATGAAGGGGTGAAGAACAGGTATGAGTTGAATGAAAGAAGGCCAAACAGTCCTGTTAACCGTCAGCGGAACTCTGACGTACAGCGTTCAACCGACCGACAATATCAGAATAGCAGGCAGCCTAATTCAGTTAGAAATGAAAGACAGAGGAATGTAAACGAGAATAGCCGACCAGTTTATCAGCAAAAGTCTGGTTCAACACAAACTCAACCAAGAGAATACAACGGAAATTCGAACAAAAGCAGAACTCAGAATAATGGCCAACAGATTCAGCAAAGAAGCGAAAACCGGAATCAATCCTTCGAAAAACGATCTGCACCAGAACAACGTTCGGTAACAACTCCGCAACCATCAAATCAACGGGTTGAATCACCACAGAGAAGCTCTGCCCCAAGAGAAAAATCGGGTTCTGTGACAAGACAAAGTAGGCCGAACCGCGAGGTAAAACAGAGTCAAAGGAGTACTCAAAAAACCGAATCGACGAAAAAAGAAGATAAAAAAGATAACTCAAACGGAAGAAGAAGATAAACCGATTAATAACTAAAACGAGATATTTTGACAACAAATTCAATTCTATTAAAAACACTCCGGGGAGAAAAAACTGAACGTCCACCCGTTTGGTTTATGCGTCAGGCGGGCAGAGTGTTGCCTTCGTACATGAAGATTAAAGAGGATTACACCTTTTGGCAGATGATGCAGAATCCGGAAATCGCAGCTAAAGTTACGCTTCTTCCCATCGACGATTTGGGTGTTGATGCCGGGATTTTGTTCTCTGACATTCTGGTTATTCCTCATGCACTGGGAATGGGATTGGAATTTAACGATAGTGGCCCGCTGTTCGATCAACCCTTGGCGTTTCGCGAAAATCCGTTGGCAGGATTGAATCCTGACCCAACAAAATTGAATTACATTTATTCAGTGATCGACGAAATTATCCGGACAAAAAAAGAAGAAACACCGTTGATTGGATTTTGTGGTGCACCACTAACCGTTTTGTTGTTTATGCTTCAAGGTCTCGGTCGTAAAGGTGATTTTCCTGAAGCCATTAAATTCATCTATCAGAATAAGAAAACGACCAAAAAGTTAATTGAGGTTGTAACCGAACTTTCGATCGTTTATGCACAAGGCCAAATAGCGCATGGAGTCGACGTTTTCCAGTTGTTTGATACGCACGCCGGATTGATTCCCGCTGATTTGTATCAGGAACTGTTTATGCCAGCAACTAAAAAAATCGCTGCTGCCGTTCGCGAAAAAGGCGTTCCATTTATTTTCTTTCCAAAAGGATTGGGAACCGGAATTGCCAAAATCACTCTGGACGATTGCGATTACCTGAGCATCGACTGGCAAACGCCGCTCGACACAGCGCGAAAAATTGTTGATCCAAAAATCGGGTTGCAAGGAAATGTCGATCCTCGTTTGTTATATGCAAGTCAGCCTGAAATTGAAAAAGCGCTTCAACCTTATATCGAATATGGAAAAAATAACCAGAACTGGATTTTCAATCTGGGTCATGGATTCATGCCAGGTATTTCTTTTGAAAATGCCAAATTTTTAGCCGATTGGGTGAAACGCACCGATTGGAAACGTTAAAAAGATCCGAGTTGCGTGTTGCGAGTTAAAACCCGGAACACGCAACCCGTAACCCGTAACAACATCATCATGATCAACCGCGAATTACTCGAAAAATACAATCACCCGGTTCCACGATACACCAGTTATCCACCGGCAAACTTCTTCAATGAAGAATTTAGTCCGGCCAATTATCTGGAAGCCATCGACCAATCGAATCAGTGGAACCCACAAAATATTTCCATTTACATTCACATTCCATTTTGCCTGAAATTGTGCTATTTCTGCGGATGCAATTCATACGCGCTCAGGAAGGAAGACGTGGTGGAAGCTTACCACAAAGCCCTGATTAAGGAAATCAAGATGGTGACTTCGCGATTGGATAAAAACCGTAAAGTTTCGCAGATTCATTACGGTGGAGGAACACCAAACGCCATTCCGGTGGAGTATCTTCAGGAGATTAACGAGTTGTTATTTTCAACCTTCGAGTTTATTCCTGAACCTGAAATTGCCATTGAAGTTAACCCGGCTTACCTCACATACGAGCAAATGACAGGGTTAAAAAAAGCAGGATTCAATCGGTTTAGCCTTGGGATTCAGGATTTCCACACCGAAGTCTTGGATGCAGTGAACCGTGAAAAGCCCGGAATGCCGGTGGAAGATATTATCGCTTTTCTGAAAA